>NZ_JBYTBG010000018.1:0-85971 GCF_058788915.1 Brevibacillus sp. FW301-21C12A | reverse complement strand
TTGATTCTACAACGATTGGGCTGTGTTTGCAGAAGTACAAATGGGCAACTTTCCGTAAAACCAAGGCTGGCATCAAACTTCATCTTCGTCTCGTCTTTGCCGACCAGGGGGATGTGTATCCTGAAAAAATAACCATCACGGGTGCCAAGTCCAATGACCGCACTCAAATGGAATCGTTGATTGATGAGATCGGTATGATGTACGTCTTTGATCGAGGGTATGTGGATTATGAAAAATTTGATGAATACACGGACAAAGGCATCTTTTTCGCTTCTCGTCTAAAAGATAACGCCGAAATCCGTCATCTTTATGAATTCAAAATCCCCTTGGAAAGCTCCGTTTTATCGGATTCCATGATCCTTCTTGGAACGCCTCAAAAGCGGGTAGATAACGTGCTGCGACTCATTGAAACGCTTGATTCGAAGGGAAATCTCATTCGAATCATTACGAATCGGTTCGACCTGGAAGCAGAAGAACTCAGCGACATCTATCGTTGGCGTTGGCAAATTGAGCTGTTTTTCAAGTGGATAAAGCAGCATGTAAAGATCAAGAACTTCTATGGAACGAGTGAAAATGCGGTACGAAACCAAGTATTACTCGCACTCATTGCCTACTGCCTGTTGCTCCTTGTCAAACTGGAACAAAACAGTCAGCACAGCTTGTTGCAGATCAGGAGATGGCTAAAAGTGTTTCTTTGGCAAACGTTCGAACAATGGATAGGTAGAATGAATTACCAGTCCAAACGAACATCCAGAGGGCGACAGAAAAGGAATTAGGTATTGGTTGCTGTTATCACGATTGTAATAAATGTATAAAACTACCAAATGGACAGTGGCTACCTTTTGCTTGGTTGCTGCCGTTTTTGGTTGTGTAGCTGAAAATGTCATTCAGAATACTTTGACAAATTACGAACGCATTTTTTATGCAACGCTAGTGTTTGATCCTATACAAAATAGAAAAACATGGTAATTTTGTGATAGAATCTCCAAAAAGGAGCAGTGTTTATGCAAAAGCAAGCGAAAATCATGTTTAGTTGTTTACTCGTTGCCGCTGTATCCATTCCTGGCGCATCTGTTCTTGCAAGCAAGAGTAATGTAGCCGAATATAGAAGCTATTTAGAAAAGCACATTGAGGAAAAACTTGAAGTTGCTTATGATAGCGCGGCAGCAGTATTTCGTTTTGATGACAGCGACTACCAACTTTTTCGAGCAGATAGTCTTGACCGACCAGAAGAGATGTCGACAGATGACTATACCTTTTTACGATTGACCATGGGCGAAACCATCTTCCAAACGAACGAGATTGAGAAAGGAGATTTTGCCCCGGCGATTTACATTAAAAATAGCCTGGATGAAGCAGTTGTCCTTTTGAAGAAGCAAAATGGTGAGAATAAAAAGTTTACTTATCAGAAAGATGACACGGCAAAATTAAGATGGAAGCTAGTGGAACAAGAAGCGGCTGATGGCGAGGCGGTAAAAGTATCTGCGCCGCAATCATTCGATGCCTTCGTACAAGAAAAGCTTCAAATTAACTGCCAAAAAGTCGGTTACGCTTCTAGCGAAACCGACTTTTTGAGTGTCTAAAGTTCCTCGACATTGTAAATGCGCTATTCGTTGACGTTACTCTCATAGTAGATAGAGCTTCGGAGGGAGTTCACAAATAGACGAGTCTGAGCAACCGTCTCTAGTCACTGCGATTTTTGCTCCCCTTCACGCTGATGGGCTTCCACAAAAAAACTGCCACCCGCCAGTCAATGAAAACGACTGGCGAGCAGCAGCTCCCCCCTCTTCCCTTATGCGATTATTCCATTGTCAAAACGACGCGGCCATTGACTTGGCCTTTTTCCAAGCGCTCCAGCACCTCGTTGATTTTATCGAGTGGCTGGGTTTCGATGATGGCGCGGACTTTGCCGCGCGCGGCGAAGTCGAGCGCTTCCTGCATGTCTTTGCGCGTTCCGACGATCGAGCCTTTGACGGTTACGCCGTTGAGCACTGTATCGAAAATCGGGATTGGCAACTCCGCATTCGGCAAGCCGACTACGACGAGCGAGCCGCCGCGGCGAACGGACTTGTACGCCTGCTCAAACGCTTTTTTCGTCACAGCCACGCTGATCGCGCCGTGTACGCCGCCGATCTGCTCCTGAATCGCCTGCACAGGATCAACCTCGCTGCCGTTGACGGTCAGGTCAGCCCCTAGTTCTTTTGCCAAGTCCAGTTTTTCCTGGTGAATATCTACCGCGACGACGTTGTAGCCCATCGCCTTTGCATATTGCAACGCTACGTGGCCCAGTCCGCCGATGCCGTAAATCGCTACCCATTCGCCCGGCTTCACGTTCGCGACCTTCAGTGCTTTGTAAGTAGTGACTCCTGCGCACAAAATCGGCGCTGCCTCTACGTCGCCCAGCTCATCCGGAATGCGCGCGACATAAGCTGCCGGCGCTACGCAATACTCTGCGTAAGCTCCATCTGCGGAGTAGCCGCCATTGAGCTGCTGCAGGCACAGCGTCTCCCAGCCTGTGAGGCAGTAGTCGCATTCGCCGCACGCCGAGAACAGCCACGGGATACCTACGCGATCGCCCAGCTTGAGCGACGTGACGCCTTCGCCGAGCTTTTCAACCACGCCTACGCCTTCGTGTCCCGGAATCAGCGGCAGTTTTGGCTTGACTGGCCAGTCTCCGTGCGCCGCATGCAAGTCAGTATGGCAGACGCCGCACGTCTTGATTTTCACCAAAACCTCGCCGTAGCCGACCTCTGGGACCGCTACTTCCTTCACTTCCAGCTTTTGATGGAACTCGTTGACCACTGCTGCTTTCATTTGGACCATCCTCCTCTTTCCCCCTGGGCATTATGTATGCCTGTTCGACGGTAATCCGCTTACGTCCCTTTATCATTGCAAGCAGCATGCCAAACTGTAAGCGCTTTACATTTCGCGGTTTTTCGCGATATGTCGCGGAAATTCGCCCTCGGACTGGCCGCTTTTTCGGCCCACTCAGCCAAAAATTCGGCCCGCCAGCCAAGCTTTTGGCCAAAAAAGGGGATTCTCCCCTGTCTGCGGTATTACTACATAGCGGAAAAAGGGGGTAAAAGCATGCAAATATCCAAGTTCATGACACCGGAGATCATCTTCGGAAACCAGTCCATCGGCCAAGTCGGGGAAAGTCTTCGCAGATTGGGTGCCTCCCGTGTCTTTCTTGTCAGCGACCCCGGTGTCGTGAAGGCAGGCTGGGTCGAGCGGATCATCCACTACTTGCAGCAGCAACACCTCGATTATCATCTGTGGACAAACGTGACAGCCAATCCCAAAGATTACGAGATTCACGCCGGAATCGCCGCTTACCGCGCGGGCGAGTGCAACGCGATTCTCGGCGTTGGCGGCGGCAGCGCCATTGATGCGGCCAAAGCCATCGCCCTGCTTGCCACCAACGAAGGCAGCATCGTCCAGTACGAAGGCGTCGATCGCATCCTGCATCCGCTCCCGCCCATGGTCATGGTGCCGACCACTGCTGGCTCCGGCTCGGAAGTATCGCAGTTTTCCATTATTGTCGACAGCGAGCGAAAAGTAAAAATGACGATCGTCTCCAAATCGCTCATTCCCGATATCGCCATCATCGACCCGCAAACGTTGATGACCAAAGACCGACAGCTCACCGCCAATACAGGCATGGACGTCCTGACGCATGCCATCGAATCGTATATTTCCCTCGCCGCGACACCGCTCACCGAGGTACACTCGCTGCAGGCGATGCGGCTTATCGCCCAGCATTTGCGCCCATCTGCCGCCAGCCAGTACAACGCTTGCGCCAAGCAGGCGATGGCCATGGCGAGCTTGCAGGCGGGTATTGCTTTTTCCAACGCCATCCTCGGAGCCGTACACGCCATGTCCCATCAACTGGGCGGCTTTCTCGACGCGCCGCACGGGGAAGTGAATGCGATCCTTTTGCCTCACGTACTCGAATACAACTACATTGCCGCCCCGGAAAAATACAGGCAAATCGCCGAATGCCTGGGCGAGAACACTTCGGGCCTGAGCACCCATGACGCTTCCCGCCTCGCGCTGAAAGCGGTGAAGGACCTGGCAAACGACCTCGACGTCCCCCACTCGCTGTCTGCCATCGGGCTGCACCCGGAGCAAATCGAGCTATTAAGCTCGCTCGCCCTGCTCGACGTCTGCATGACCACCAACCCGCGCGACATGAGCGTCCAGGACGTCGCTGCCCTTTTTCGCCAAGCATTATAGGAGGCCGCCATGCAAAACAAACAGGAGATATTGGAAAAGCTCACCGGGATATCGTCCTCGCGCAAAAGCTACTACAGCGAGCTTGTCTATCTCGTGGAAGAAATGAAAAAGAAAAACCGCCAGCTCGCCGTCATCAACGAGCTGACGCAAATCCAGATCAACGCCACCTGGCCGCAAACCAGCAGCTATCTCGCCGCGCAACTGTCGCAAATTCTCGCCTTCGAGCACTTTGCGCTGACAATCGTAAAAGGCGGCATGCCCGCTTCTTACTTGTGCATCTGGACCGACTCCGACTGGCAATGCCGCACCTTGACCCAGCCCGCGGCTGCCGATCCGGCGCTGTTTATCGAGCAGGTCCACCAAAAGCTGGCGGAGGTGCTGCCGCAGCATTTTGCCACGTCCGTTCCGCTGCGCAGCCAGTTGAACCAGACGTTCGGCTTTTTGACCTTGCTGCACCAGGAAAAGCGCCAGGCAGACAAGGAGGAAACAGAGCTGATCGAGCTGGTCGCCAGACACGTTGGCGTCGTCGTGGAAAACAGCCTCTTGTTCCAGGATGTGAACGAAAAAATCAAGATCGAGGCGCAACTGATCCAATCCGCGAAAATGGCCGCAATCGGGGAAATGGCGGCCGGAATCGCCCACGAGCTGAACAGCCCGCTGACTGCGATTCTCGGCAATTCCCAGTTGCTCCTGCGCGACATGGCGGATGGCCCCACCGCTCCGCTCATGCGGGACATTTACCAGTGCGGGGTGCGCTGCAAAAAGATCATCCAAAACTTGCTGACTTTTTCCCGGCAGGAGGAATATTTGTTTGAGACTGTCTCCATCGACGAGGTCGTGGAAGATGTGCTCGGGCTGATCGGCTACCAGTTGTCTGTCTCCGGCCTGACCATAACCCGGGAAATGAACGTGCCGAGCCTGCTGTTCCACGGAAGCCGCCATCAAATCGAGCAAATCGTCATCAATCTGCTGCTGAACGCCAGAGACGCGCTCGCAGACAGTGAAGCGCCGCAAATTGTCATTCGCTCGTTTCTCGCAGAAGAAGCTGGCGTCCGCTACGTAGGCTTGTCCGTTTACGACAACGGGACAGGCATCCCGAAGGAGCAACTGCCGCAAATCTTCCAGCCGTTCTTTTCCACAAAGGAACGGACAAAAGGAACCGGACTGGGCTTATCCGTCAGTCTCGGCATCGCGGAAGCGCACGGCGGCAGGCTGTTTGCGGAAAGCGAAGAGAACGGCTACAGCAAGTTCACGCTGCTGCTGCCGCTGCTTGAGAGAGAGGAGGACAACCATGGAGCCGAAACGAATTTTGATTGTCGATGATGAGACAGAAGTAACCACCTTTTTCACCTATTTTCTCCAGCGCAAAAACTGCGAGGTCGTCGTGGCGAATACAGGCAAACAGGTCGAGCGGCTGCTGCATGACGCCTCCCAGCACTTTCATGCCGCCCTCGTCGATTTGAAGCTGCCGGACGCCGACGGCCTGGAGCTTTTGCGCGAGATCAAGGCGGCCCATCCCGCGTGCGAGGTGCTGATTATGACGGGCTACAGCACGATCAAATCGGCGGTCACAGCCATGCAGTGGGGCGCCAAAGACTATTTGGAAAAGCCGTTTGACGACCTGGACAGCCTGGAGCATGTCATCGACTCTGTTCTGTCTGCCTCGGCGAAGCAAAAAGATGACCTATCCCAAGAGGCCGCGCAATATGGTATCGTGTATTCAGCAGAAAGTCCGATGGCCCAAGTGACGGCCATTGCCAAAAAGTTGGCAAAAAAAGCAATTCACGTCCTGATTGAAGGAGAAACAGGCACGGGCAAGGAGCTGATGGCCCGTTTTCTCCACGGAGCGAGCAACCGCGCTCAGCAGCCGTTCGTCGCCTTCAACTGCGGTGCCGTTCCGGAGTCGCTGTTGGAAAGCGAGTTGTTCGGCTTTGAAAAAGGCGCTTTTACCGGGGCGATCAAGTCGCGAAAAGGCTTGTTTGAGCTTGCGCACAACGGCACGCTGTTTCTCGATGAGATCGGTGAAGCCCCTCTCTCGATTCAGGTCAAGCTGCTCCGCACGCTGGAAACGGGAGAGTTCATGCGGGTCGGAGGCGAACAGGTCGGCCAGAGCAACATCCGCTTCATCTCGGCCACGAACCGCAACCTGGAGCACGAAGTCGAGATGAACCGTTTTCGCAGCGATTTGCTCTATCGGCTGGAAGGAATCAAGCTGGCGATTCCTCCCCTGCGCGAGCGGACTTGCGATATCCCGGCCATCGCCCACTACTATTTGCAAAAGCGCAGCGGCACCCCGTGCGAGATCGAGGCGGACGCTCTGGAGCTTTTGCAGCGCTACGACTGGCCTGGCAACGTCAGACAACTGCTTAACGTGCTCAACCAGACCATCGCCCTGCACGAATGCGAGCGGCTGCGCGCAGAGCATCTGCCAGCCCAGCTTCGGCAAAGAGCGGCGCAGCCGAAGCTGCAAGGGCGAGAGCAGCCCGCCGAAGACCAGCCACAGCCCGGCAGCATCGAGCAGGCGATCGAGCGGGAATGCGCGCGCTTCGTGGAATCGCTCACCCGCAACATCCCTTCCATCGAAGGCGTCGACTTCGAATATTTGCAAAAACGAATCAAGCTCCTGGAAGGGGAAATCGGGCGGGCGATCATCGAAAAAGGACTGAGCGAGACAAAAGGAGACAGGCAGTTGTTGAGCAAGAAATTGAATATCACCAAGCGGACGATCCGCTACATTCTCAATGAAAAGGGGTAATGCCTCGCCGACCTGCGCTGATCCCCTGTTAGGAGGCAATACGTTGTGGTACCCCAAAAACAGCAATCTGGGTTGATCGCCAACCTCAAAAACATCCCGGCTGATTTTTCGCTCTCTGCCGTTATCGTCGGCCTGATCGCTACGATGGTGTCGTATGCGGGGCCGCTTCTGATCGTGTTTCAGGCAGCGCAAGGCGCGGGCCTCAGCGAAGCCGAGCTGTCCTCCTGGATATGGGCAATCTCGATCGGCAGCGGCCTGACCGCGATTATTCTCAGCATCTGGTTCAAAACGCCAGTCATTACGGCATGGTCGACGCCTGGTGCCGTCCTGCTCGTATCGAGCCTGACCGTCTATCCGTACAGCGATGCGATCGGGGCGTACCTGTTTTCCGCCGCCGTCATCACCCTGCTCGGCGTCTCCGGCTTGTTTTCCATCTTGATGAAATACGTGCCGCAGTCGATCACGACCGCGATGCTCGCCGGGATACTGTTGTCCTTTGGCGTCGATGTGTTCGTTTCGATGCAGCATTTGCCTGCCCTGGCTTTGCCGATGATTTTTTGCTACCTGTTCGCCAAGCGCTGGTCTCCGCGCTACGCGGTCGTGCTCACGCTCCTGGTCGGGCTGGCCGTCGCCTTCGCGATGGGGCGCCTGCAGCTCGATTCCGTCCAGATGGCGTTGGTCAATCCCGTGTTCACGCTGCCGACCTTCTCGCTCGATGCGATTGTCGGCCTGGGGATTCCGCTGTGCATCGTCACGATGGCTTCGCAGAACGCGCCGGGAATCGGCGTCCTGAAGGCAGACGGCTACGACACGCCTGCAAGCCCGCTCGTAGCCACGACCGGGATCGCTTCGCTCTTGCTCGCTCCGTTTGGCTCGCATGGGATCAACCTCGCTGCGATTACGGCTGCCATCTGCACGGGAAAAGAAGCGCACCAGGACCTGTCGAAGCGCTACATTGCGGGAATTGCCTGCGGTGCCTTTTACCTCGTGTTCGGCATGTTTGGCGCTACGATCACCTCTGTCTTTTTCGGGCTGCCGAAGGAGCTGATCGCCGTCATTGCGGGACTGGCTTTGTTCGCTTCGCTCAGCTCGAGCCTCGCCCAAGCGATGAGCGATATCAAGGAACGGGAATGCGCCCTCGTCACCTTCCTCGTCACGATATCGGGCATCTCCATCGGCGGGATCGGCGCCGCCTTCTGGGGGCTGATTGCGGGAGTGATTACGAATTTGATTTTGAATGGAAACGTGCGCAAGTGGTTCGTGCGGCGGAAAAAGGACGCGCGGCCGTTGGCTTAGTTGGGCTGCTTTGCAGGAAATGTCTCCCTGTACATGGAAAATCTGGCCTACGCCCCCCTTCCAGCTCTTGATCCATCGGAAAAATAAATACATTTTTCTTTCGCAAACTAAAAAGCGGGCGTCCTCTTTGAGAGATACCCGCTTTTTTGCTGCTGCCGTTTCGTCGCGTGAGCCTGCGTGATGAACGCTGTCTTTGTCGTGCCGTTACCGATACAGCCCTTGCTCGCGGGCGTAGTTTCCCCAATGCGGGCGGCTGCCGTCCCGATCGACAAACGGATACTCGTCGGAAAGCCCCCACGTGCTCAGTGCCTGCCCCGCTTTTTCGGCGATGGCGGGATCAGCGGCGAGCGCGGCGACTGCCCGCCCGATATACAGCGGAGTTTCCGACACGATGAAATGCGGATCTTTTTTGACCGCCTCTTTCCACGTCTCTTCCGTCACGCCAAAATAGTCGAGCATCTCCTCTGAACGCAAGAACCCGGGTGTCAGCGCCAGAGCGGTAACGCCATGCGGACGCAGGTCCTCGGCCATCGCCTGAGCCAGATGGATCACTGAAATTTTGGCCAGACTGTAGTACAAGTGCTGGCGATACCGATAGTCGACCCCGTCCGTGATCTCGATGATGAGCCCTTTTTTCCGCTGCACCATGAGCGGTGCGGCATAGTAGCTCGTAATCATATGCGTGTGGACTGCGCGCTGCTGCATCAGCAAACCATCTGCCAAAGAATGCTCCCAAAACGTTTTTCCCCAGACAGTCAACTTCTCTCCGCCCCAGATGTCGTTCACCAAAATGTCGAGCTGGCCGTTTTGCTCTGCTTTTACCCGTTCAAACAGCGCTTTCACTTCGTCTTCCTGCGAATGATCGACTCGGACCGCAATGCCGACTCCGCCGCTGGCCGTCACCAGCTCGGCCGTCTCCTCAATCGTCTCGGGCCGGCCCAAGTCAGACTGCTGGCCTCTCACGCTGCGTCCCGTTACATACACGGTTGCGCCCGCTTCCCCCAAGCCGACGGCAATCCCGCGCCCTGCCCCTCTCGTTCCTCCTGCGACTACTGCGACTTTTCCTTGCAAGGCTTTCATCTTCGCATTCCTCCTTCTTGCAAACAGGTAGCAAGTGATACCGTCAGTGTACACAAAGGAAGTTACGATGCGGATCGAAGTGTATAAGTTCGCCGTCGCTACAGCTCGTATTTTTCCACCAGCCTGATCCCGATTCGCTCCAGCAAAAAGGCCAGCGCCTGCCATATCCAGCGCCGATAGGGCGGCAGATGCCTGACGTAGACCGCGGTGTACTCCGGCTCGCCGATCGCGCCCCTGTCCGCCTTGAAGGCGCCCACTCCCGCGCTCTGATGCAGCAGCAGTCCTTCCCGCTCCGCCTCCTGCACCAACAGGCTTGACAGCATCCGGTACAGCCCCGTCTCTCTCGGCAGTCTCGTATCGTAGCCGAACAAAGGCGTGGTCATGACTCCGTTGCGCACGAAGTAGCCGAGAATCCCGTCCAGCCGCCCGTCCTTTTCCAGTCCGATCAAAGTCAAAGTCCGCCTGCGCATCGCCAGCCGGACGAACTCTTCGCTAAACTGCGGGTTTAGCCGCGAGTATTTGTCCAGGTACAAAGCGTTGTACAGCTCGACGATCCGCTCTGCCTGCCCTTCCGCCAGCTCATCGTGGCGCAGGACGCGGTAGCCCGATTTCGCCAGCAGCTTGCGGTCGCGGGACAGCGTATTGCGCACCCGCCACGTGCCCTCGCCCGGCCAATCCGGGTGGAACAGGTAGACGTAGCGGCTCGGCACCATGATGCAGCCCGCTTGCTTCAGACCGCTGTACAGCTCCGGGCACAGCCGCTGGCAAACAGAGCGAAAAGCAATGACGTGGCGCGGGAACTTTTTGGCGCAAAAGCGCGCAATCTCCCCGGCCTGCTCCGCCGTCCAGGCGTGGTACAAATTCGTCGACAACAACCAGTTGTTCACGATCGCAATCTGATTGCAGCGGCTTCTTTTCATCCATAGTCCAACTCCTGCCAGAACGGGGGTAAACAGCCTCTTCAACAGCCGGGAATCCAGCATGTCCAGTTCCTCGCGCGCATAGGCGACAAAGTGCGTGTACGGCGAGCACACATACGAGTTGTCGTACTCCGCGTCATTGACCGTCACAGGCATGACTCGCCCTCCTGCCAGCAGCCCGAGCAACTGCGTGCGCACGTTGTGGACGTGGCGCGTCGGCGTATCTGCCAGAAGCGCCGTCAAATAGTCGCGAGCGTACTCCCCGTCCTCAAGCTGCCCCCAATCCATGCGAGCCAGCTCTTGTGCCTCGCAAAGCCTAATTTCGTCCTTGCTGCTCATCGAACGCAAACACCCTCTCCACGCGCCGCAGTTTTTTCGTGCCCGAGTGAAGCTGGTACGGAACAAAGTCAATCGCTGGCACTTTTCCCCCATGCGAGCGAATGACCGCCGCGAGACTTTGCCGCACTTGCCGCTTTGCGTCCGCCGCCTGTGCGCCGTTCACGAGCAGCGCGACTTCCACCTGCTCCATGCTCAGTTGACGAACCGTATATTCCTCGATCTCGGCAGACGCGGCGATCACCGCCCGCCGGATGAAGTCCGGGAAGATCGAGACGGGGCGGTTCTCGGTTTCATGCCAAAACCAAAACAGATCATCCGAGCGGCCCTCGACCGACTCCAGCGCCATGAAGATTGAACCGCACGGGCACGGCGTGCGCCTTTCCGTCAAAATGTCATTCAGACGGTAGCGGATGATCGGCTGCGTCTCGCGGGAAAAATCGGTCAGGATCGGGAAAAACCGCTCTTTTCGCTCATCGAGGTACTCTTTTTCCATCACCAAAATGTCTTCGTTTACGTGCAGCGTCCCGTGCGCGCAACTGACCGCCAAAAGCCCTTCCGTGCATTGATAAATCTGGTGAACCCGCTGATCGAAGCTCGCCTCGATGTACGCCTCGTCCAGCGGGTCGAGCACCTCCGCCACCGAGATCACTTTCACAGGTGACACCCGCAGGCTTCCTTGCCGCTGCGCTTTTGCCAGCATGCGCAGCATGGACGCCGGGGCCACCAGAACAGTCGGCTGATAGCGATTCAGCCGCTCCAGATGTTCGGCCAGCGCATGCTGCAAGTCGAAAAAGGCGAACTGAATGCGCCGCCTGTCGACCGCCTCGTACAAATTGCTGTTGGCCCGCAGGAAAAAGGCAATCCGCTGCTCGGACCAGAGCTGCCCTGGCAGCGCTTTGGCGAGAATCGTTCCGGCCCACTTCGCCTGTTCCTTTGGCCCGACGAGAAACAGCCCGCGATTGCCGGACGTGCCCGACGACAGGCCGACCGTAATCCCTTTGATCTGCGGCGTGAAGTCGCGCGTGTTCTCCGCCGCAAGCGCGATGCGAAACGCCTCTTCTTTAGCGATGCGCCGCGTGTTCAGTTCGTCAAAATGCTCCATCATCAGCTTTTTGTCAATCGGCGCAAGCTTGCGCCACTCGTCGAGCCGCAGCGTCCCCATCCGTTTCAGGTAAAAGGGAGAGGCCGGCAGCACGCGGGCAAGCAGCGTCTGTACTTGGCGATCCTGCCATTTTTCCAGTTGCTCGCGCGTGGAAAAGCGCCGCGCAAGCCATTTCGTCCGTATGTATTGCCCAAGCAGCGTCATGATCTCCATGAAAAATCTCCGCCCTCTCTCGTCGTCTCCCACACTTCCCCGCAATGGGTCGGCATGATCCGCACGTCCGCGCACTGGCGCGACAACAGGTGCAACCTGTGCAGCTCATCCCGGTATGCCTGGCGATCGGACATGATGAGCCTGGCCAGCGGATGCGGCAGCAAATTGCCCCGGTACGCCTCGCTCGACCAGGCCGCATCTGCGCATAAAAACAGCTCGCCGTGATCGCGGTCGCGCAGGAACAGCCCGAATTGCCCTTTGGCATGGCCGGGGAGGTCGACTGCGAGCAGGCTCCCGTCCGCAAACAGGTCGTACCCTGTCGTATAGGGCGCGTACTTTTGCGGCAAAGCAGTCGGCGCCATGCGGTCAACAAACGTCGCGCGCTCTTCGAAATCATCCGGCATGAGGTCCGGCAAATACGCTTCGCGCACGGCCGCCAAGCCTGTTTTGCCCTTGACGTGCAAATAGGCGCTCTCGAAGCAATACAGCCGGGCGCGCGGAAAATCGCGCAAGCCGCCGATATGGTCGGCGTGAAAATGCGAGAGCAAAATGCCCTGCACCGCGTCCGCCGCGATTCCGTGCCGCGCAAGCTGCGCCCGGACGCTTTGCTCGGCCTGTGTGACGACAGGCGTGATTTTGCTGTAGAGCGAATACGGAAACGCGCTCGTCGCCTCGAAAAACCGCGGCGAGTAGCCCGTGTCAAACAGCCACAGGCCGTGCTCCGGGTGCTCGATCAGCCCGGCGAGCGCATGGAAGCGGATCATTTTCAACTTCCCGCCTTGGCGCGAAAACAGCTCCAACTGGCGGCAGTAGCCCGTATCCAGCCATGTCAGTTTAACGTCCATGCTCCGTCCTCCACCATGCTGCAAAAGTGTCGATCCCTTCCGCGATGCTCACGCGCGGCTTGTAGCCAAGCTCCCGCCGCGCCTTGGAAATGTCCAGCGTCTGCGATTTGGCGAGCACCCCGACCGAGTAGCGCGTCAGCACAGGCTCGCGGTAGCCCAGGACGGTGCGCGAGAGGCTCTCCAGCACCCATGCGGCCGCGTAGGCTTTCCAGTAGGGCACTTCCTTTGCCCGCAGCGGCATGTCCAGCCGCCTGAACACGTCTGTCAGCACCTCAACGAGCGTGACAGGCTCTCCGTTCGTAATGTTGTAAGCTTGCCCAAACGTGCTGCCGGGCGAGTCCATGCACAACAGCAGCGCGTCGACGACATTGTCCACATACGTCAAGTCGATCAGCGCTTTTCCCCCGCCGATCAGCGGGACGTACTTCTGCTCGTTGGCGCGAATCAGCCGCGGCAGGATCGCATTGTCTCCCGGCCCGAACAGCGCGCGCGGCCGAATCGTAATCGTCGGCAGCCCTTCGCGGTACGCCTTGGCCACCGCAAGCTCTGCCAGGTGCTTCGTCTCTGCATATGTATTGGCGAATCGGCGCGGCAACGGCTGCTCTTCCTGGATGCCGTACGCATCGGCAAACGCAAAGTAAATGCTCGGGCTGGATACGTGAACGAGCCGCTCGATCCCGTGCTGCTTGCAGCCTTCGATGACGTGAACGGTGCCGCTCACATTCGTCTCGTACATGTCCCCGTACTTTCCCCATGGCGAGGAAAACGCGGCAACGTGCTGGACAATCTCCTGGCCGCGGCAGGCGTCCGCTACAGCCTGCCTGTCCCGGATGTCGGCGCGGACAAAGCGGATGCCGCGCTCCTGCAGCTTGCGCCCGATCGTTTCATCCCGCCCCAGCGCGGTCACCTCATGCCCCTCTTCGTGCAGCCGCTGCACCAGCTTTTGCCCAAGGAAGCCTGTGCCCCCTGTAACGAGCACGCGTTTTTTCATCTGCCTTTCCCTTCCTTTCCGGTAGAAAAAATCCGCTTTTGGCCGTTACTGCGGCGTTTCTCCGTTCCATTCGATATCGCTCGTACTGCAAGCGAGCATGCTCGTCTTCGTCCGCAAGCTCTGCCAGGCCAGATCGCCGAGCATCATAAACTGGTCGAAAAACGGCCGCGGGTCCTCCGCGCGAAACAGCACGTCTCTTGCGTTGCACAGGTCGCGGACCCAGCTCGTCCAGCCGCGCCAGTCTTTGACGTTCGCCAGTCCGTAGGTCAGCATCGCCATCGTCAGCATGCAGGTCTGGCCCGCCTGCGGGACGACCGCTTCCGCCCTGCCTTCCGCTCCGCCCTGCGATTTGCCCGCCAAAAAAGCGTCCGCTGCGGCTGTTTGTCCCGCAAACAGATGGATGCCGCTCGTCAGCCTCGGGTTGCACTCGATCACGTACAGCTCGCCTGTCTTGCTCTCGATGAAGTCAAAAGCGATTTGCCCGCTAAGCTTGTGCCTGCGCACAAAGCGGGTGACAAAATCTTTGACGCCTGCGTGCGCGGCATAGGCGAAATGAATCGTCGCCCCCTGCCCCGCCGTATGCACCGTCTCGTAGTCCGCGTACAGCGCAAGCTCCCCTTCGCGCGCGACCGCGTAGCTGCACAACTGGCGCCCCGCGATAAACCGCTGGACGAGCCACGGCTGACGGGCGGAAGGGACGGGCAGCGCAGACAGCCTGGCCCGGGACGGCTCGGAGATGATCTGGACGTGGGCAGCGAATCTGGAGTAGACGGGCTTTAGCACGATCGGGCCTGTCGCCTGGCGAATCGCCGCATCCCGCTCATCCGCCGATTCCGCCCGAACCGTATGCGGAACGAGCGCCCCCGCGCCTCGCGCCAGCTTCCCGAACTCCGATTTGTCATGCAGCGTCCGCAGCACGGCAAGCGGCTCCACCAGCACATCGCCATGCGCAAGCAGACGCTCGCGGCCGTGCGCGACGTAAAAAATTTCCTCGCACGTCGGAATGAGCAGGTCGACCCGTTCCTTGCGCATGATCTGGCACAGCTCGTCGATGTACGCCTCTGGCTGCGTCCTGGGCGGCGGGACGCGATACGAGCGCTGCACGTAGCGGGAATGCGCGCACAAATGCCGGGCCGCGCTCTCGGCCACAATCACGCGCTGTCCCGCTGCACGCAGCAAACGGGCCAGCTCCAGCGTGGCAGGCGCCCTTCCTCCGGTCAACAGAACCGTCCGCTCAATACGCAAGGACGATGCCCCCGAGCGACAAGCCAGCGGACGTGCCCAAGAGCAGCATGTAGTCTCCCCGCGCCACCCGCTCTTGGCTGATCGCCTCGTGCAGCGCCATCGGGATGGAAGCCGCAATCACATTGCCGTGGTCTTCCATGATGTTGACCATCTGCTCGGCGGAAAAGCCCAGCTTGCCTTGCATGATGCGCAGCGCCATGCCGCTCGCCTGGTGAGGGATCACGGCCCGAAGCTGTTTTTTGCCGACAGCCGCACTGGCGAGCAGGCTGTCTACAAACCCGGTAATCAACTGCGAGGTCAGCCGAAAAATTTTGCGCCCATCCATATCAAAAGCAAAGTCGTCCTCGTACCCGTTCACGTACTCGCGCGGGTGCAGCATCGTTCCGCCGCCGCGAATTTCCGAGTAGTGGGCCCCTTCGCTATACGTTTTCATCGCCGAGCCAAGGATGCGGGACGCCTCGTGATCCGGCGTCCGGCCGACGACCACAGCCGCCGCCCCGTCTCCGAACAGCACGCAGCTTTCTTTTTGCTTCCAGTTCAGTCCCGCCGAGGCGATCTCCGTCGAAACGATCAGCACGCGCTCATACACGCCGAGCGCCATCGTACAGGACATGACATCCAGTGCCGTTACAAAGCTCAGGCAGGTGGAATTGATGTCAAAGCAGGCGATCCCCGTCCCTGCAAGCCCCAGCTCTTCCTGAATCAGCGCCGCCGTGCACGGAATCTCCTGCTGGGCCGTACCGCTCGCGCACACGATGCAGTCGAGCTCTGAAAGCGCCATGCCCGCCGCCGCGACTGCCTGCCGCGCCGCGCTTGCGCCCATCTGTGCCGCAGTTTCCCCCGTCACATAATGTCTGACGCGAACCCCGGATTTCTTTTCCGTCCATCCGGCGGCAAGCCCCAGCCGCTCATCCAGCTCGGCTGCCGTCACTTGCCGCGCAGGCAGGTACTTCCCGGTGCCCAACAACTTGATTCTTCTCTCCATCATCTGGCTCTCCCTCGGTTTTGATGTCTCTCACACTGTATGCCGTCACTTTTATCCATTTTACGAAAAAGAATGGCAGCTTGTGGGGATTATTTCTCAAAAGCAAAAAACTACCTTTCGCCTGTACGCAAAAGGTAGTCTCCAACAAAGACGTTTGTGCTAGCTTTTTCGTTTCCCCCACGGCTTGAAAACAGACAAAAGAAATAACAGGAAAAGCGAGAGCACCTGCAAGACAATGCCCGTCCAGAGCTGCCCGCTGTTGACGAGAAAAGCCGAGTTTTCCGCCGCCGCAAGCCCTTCTGCCCGGGAAATCGTCACCGCCTGCAGCGTCCACACATACATGCCGATGGGCCCGAGCAGTACAGCGACCAGCGTGAGCACTTCCTTGGCGATTATCCAGTAGTAGCGAAACAGTCCCCAGTGCGTCCAGACAGACAAAAGCACTCCGGTCACAATCGTCCCGATCGTCGACGCCCGCACACTCGTTTTCGCCAGCGCATGCATGGCGGTGTAGCAGGCAGTAAAAATGCCCGCATCGTCCGTATTCGCCGCCACGATGCTCAACACGAGAAAGATGACGGCTCCGCCCAGCATGATCGCGGAAAAGAGCAAGTGCAAAAGCAGCAGCCATTTTTTCTGGTTCAAACCGATTCTGGCCATGGTTTCACCTCTGTGCGCTCCCCACCGCTACAGTTGAAAACGGTACCCGACTCCCCAGACCGTTTCGATGTACTGCGGCTTGGATGGATCGCTTTCGATTTTTTCGCGCAGCTTGCTGATGTGCACGGTCACAGTCGCAATGTCGCCAAGGGAATCCAGTCCCCATATTTTTTCAAACAGCTCGTTTTTGCTGAACACCCAGTTCGGATGCGTCGCCAAAAAAAGCAGCAGCTCATACTCCTTCGAGGTCAGCGGAACTTCCCCGCCATTGACGTACACTTTGCGCGCGAGCTTGTCGATCCGGATGCCGCGGATGCGCAGCTCGTCCTTCGGCGCGCGCTGCGCCGCTTCGGACACGAGGCGGTCGTAGCGCGCCAGATGTGCTTTCACCCTCGCCACCAGCTCGCCCAGGCTGAACGGCTTGCTGATATGGTCGTCTGCGCCCAGGCCCAGCCCGCGAATTTTGTCTACGTCTTCCTTTTTCGCGGAGACGAGCAGGATCGGAATGTTTTTCGCCGCGCGCACCTCGCGCAAAATGGCAAATCCGTCTACCACGGGCAGCATCAAGTCCAGGATGATGAGGTCGTAATCCTCCGCCAGCGCCTTTTGCAAGCCGACCTCGCCGGAGTGCGCGACTTCGACCGCATAGCCGTTCGCTTCCAAATAATCTTTTTCCACCTCGGCGATCACTGTATCGTCTTCAATAATGAGAATGTGCTTCATCCGCTTCACCCCCTGTCCCTTTTTGCAGTGGCAAGGAAACATGAATGCTCGTCCCGCGACCGACCTCGCTGTGCGCCCAGACCCGTCCGCCGTGTCCTTCCACCAGTTGCCTGACGATGGCAAGCCCGAGCCCGCTGCCGCCTGTAGCGGTAGTGCGGGCACGGTCCGCGCGGTAAAAGCGGTCGAAGATGTAAGGCATCGCTTCCTCGCTGATCCCCGTCCCGTTGTCGGCAACCGTCACGATCGCCTCGTCGGCTGTCGCTTCCAGTTGTATCGAAAGCCGCCTGTTTTCCTGCTCCATGTATTTCAGGCTGTTGTCGACGATGTTCATTAACACCCGGTGCAGCTTTTCGCGGTCCGCCATGACGATAAGCGGCTCGCCCGCCGTCCCTGCCGCGCTGATGTGCACACCGGACAGCCGCGGCTCTAGACGCAGCTCCTGCACGCAGTCTGCCACATAGGCGCGAATGTCGACCGGCTCCAGATGAAACGGCAGCTTGTTCAAATCCAGCCGCGAATACAGCAGCAGCTCGTCAATTAAGCGATCCATCTGCACAGATTTGCCCGCGATCATTCGCATATATTTTTCGCGCTTGGCCTCTGTGTCGGCAATTCCGTCCAGCACCGCTTCCACGCACGCCTTGATCCCCGTAATCGGCGTTTTCAAATCGTGCGAGATGCTGGAGATCAGCTCTTTGCGGTTTTCCTCGTATTGCAGTTGCAGCCGGATCGAATCGTGCAGGCGAACGCGCATTTCTTCGAACGCTTCGCCCAGCTCGCCCAGTTCGTCTTTTCGCCCGAGCAGAACAGGACGTTCCAGGTTGCCTTCCTTGATCTCGTGCGCCGCCTGCTTGAGCGCGTACAGCGGGCGGATGATGCTGCGCGAGACGAGGTAGGTCAACACGCCGTTCGTCAGCCCGACAATGGCGAGGAAACTGACGACCATGGCCGCAAAGAAAGAAACGCCTGACGTAAACGCAGGGCTGTCATCGCGAAGAAAATAGAACGTGCCCTCGCTTTTGTCCGCAAAGGCAAACGAATGCGTCTCGACGGCGTAGCCTTTGCTGCTCCACGGCGGCAAGCGGCGCGTGCGCTCATCGTGCGCAGGCGGCTGCATATACTTCGCCCAGTCCGCCTGCTCAAGCGAAGGGGAAGCGAACAGCACCGCCCCGTTTTTAGCTAACATCAGCGCTCCGCCAAGACGCCGCAACTCTTCGTCTGTCTCGGCCAGCACGTCCTGCTGCAAAAGCCGCTCCGCGTCGTAGCGGGCCAGAAAAGCAAGCCCGGCGAACAGCTCGTCCCGCCGTTCTTGCGTCTGCCGGAACAAGGGCTTCCCCGGCTCTTTTCCTGTTCCGTGCGGGAACGACTCCCCCAGAAAAAAAGCGCCCAGCAACGAGGCCACCAGTGCGAAGCAGACGACGGGAACGACAATCATGGCGATATATGATAGCAGCAGTCTCGTTTTGATCGACATGGCCGTTCCCCTCCCGCGCGTATGATTGCTGCCATTATACTACAGTCGTTTGCAAAAGGCTTACTGCGCCTCGTGCTGTCCCCAGCCGCCTTGTTTCCAGTGGCTTCGCAGCTCCTCGCGGGTGACCTTCTCCACCTGTTTTCCCGTCAAGTCAATCTGCTCAGGCACAGTTGCGGCCAGGTCGGACAGGCGGATGTCCACAGACAGGCGCAGCGTGTGCTCAGTACCTGCCGCGTCTGTGCCCACCAGCTCTATCTCGGCGGTTTGCCGCTCGATCTGGTTCTTTTCGTTCATCGTCGCGTTCAGCACGACTTGCGCAAGCTGGACGTCTTCTTGCAGAAGCGGCAGCTTCACGGCTGGCCCGTGCTCGCGAGCCGCCGCTTCCTGACTGCGCTCGGCGATCTTCGCATAGATCATCGGCCCGGCGAATTTGGCGAACATCGGCAGTTGCTCCCGGGAGAGCTGCAAGGTGACCTGCTTGCCTCCGTTCGGCAAATTCTCGACGGTCGCCTCTCTGCCAATCTCGCCGAACAAGGCGTTGTGCAACTGGCTCATCATCGCACTCGGCTCCCCATGAGCGTCTCGCCGACCCTCGCGTCCCCAATCCATTGCTTCCATGACGCGATACACGTCGCGATCCCCTTGCTTAAAAACAACCTGATCCTGCTTGCGAAACGCCTGAAAGCTACCCTCGCCGTTCGCGCCGGAAAAAGTCCCGTTCACGCTGCCCAGCCGCTGTTCGTGGTCGACTTTTGCCACCCCGTCGACTGCGAGCAGCGTCGTTTTGTTGTCCGTCAGCTCAAGCTGCGCGTGCGCGGTCATGCTCCCCGCTTCTTTCGTCTGGCGCAGAGCCGATTGGTACACCGCAAAGCCCGTGCTGTCCGCATTCGCGGATACGCCGATTCCCCACGCCATCGCTCCGCCGATCCCGACAGCCAGTCCGATTGCCAGCCATTTTTTTCGCATTCCTCATCCCTCCAGTTCAGTTCGAAAGCGACTGCTTCACTTTCTCTACCTGCGATGATAAAGGCGAGGTCTAAACGCGCTCTAAACCAATTCTAAAAAAAGTGTAAAAACAGGCGCGTGCCCACAGCGCATCTGCGGCGCACAAATCTTCCAGACATGGTATATTGGTAAAAATAACTTTACAAGAATGGACGAAAAGTGAGGTTGGAAACGATGAACAAGCAGGAAGGCTACATAGAGGTTCCTGGCGGCAGAGTGTGGTACACCCGCGTCGGCACAGGCGAACAGACACCGCTGATCGTGTTGCACGGCGGACCCGGCAATACGCACGCTCCGCTCAAGTCAACACTGCACGTATTGGGCGACGAGCGCCCCGTCATTTTTTACGACCAGCTCGGCTCAGGCAACTCCGACAGGCCGACCGATGCGTCCTTGTGGAAAACGGAGCGGTTCGTGGAAGAGCTGGCCTGCATCCGGCAAGCGCTCGGATTGGCGCAAGCGCACATCCTCGGCCATTCGTGGGGAACGATGCTGGCGGCGGCGTACTTGCTTGACACCAAGCCTGCTGGCGTCTCGAGCGTGATTTTTTCCAGCCCGTGTCTGAGCGCCCAGCGCTGGAAGGAAGACGCAGACCGCCTGATCGCCCGCCTGCCAAAAGAGGTTCAGCAGACGATTGCGCAGCACGAAGAACAAGGAACGACCGACTCGGAGGAGTATCAGGACGCGATGAAGGAGTACTACGCGCGATACGTGTGCCGCCTGGAGCCATTGCCGGAAGTTCTCGCCGAAAGCCGCCCGAAAGCGAACAAAGACGTGTACATGACGATGTGGGGGCCGTCCGAGTTTTGTCCGACAGGCAACCTGAAAACGTTCGACTACACGCCGAAGCTGCATCAGCTCGACATCCCTGCCCTGTTCGTCTGCGGCCGCCACGACGAAGCGACGCCCGAGTCGACGCGCTACTACCAGTCGCTCGTGCCGGGCGCCGAGTTTCACGTCCTGGAAAACAGCTCCCATATGGGCTATTTGGAAGAAACGGCCGAGTACGTGCAGACCGTCCGCGAATTTTTGCGCAAGGCGGACAAGCGCTGATTTCCGCCGCCGCAAGCAAAAGCCCCGTCTCGCAGCTTTTTTTAGCGAGACGGGGCTTTGCGTTTATCCGGAAACGGTTCGCATCGCAGCGGCTCGCTGCAAAAATTTGACCGTCCCTTCTCCGCTGTCGGGCAGAACCGCCGGATGGCAGTTTAAAAGGCAGCCTGCCGTCCCGCAGTGAAAAACTCCGTTCGTTTTGCTCGTCTGAGAGGTGATCTCCACTTGATAGCGATCGGGCTTAAAGAAGACAGCACGTTCATCGGAATTTACGCCTATTACCAAAACGGCGCGCTCCCCCTTTCTCCCCACTAATTTCTTCCCGAGAAAAAAACGATACTCCCGTCCGGGGAAGTATCGTTTTTTGCTTACAAGCCTTGATTGGCTGCGGCTTTCCGGGATGTGACCGCCACTCTCCGCCCTGCCCGGTCCAGTACCTCTCCCCGCTTCGGACGAAACGTATTCACCCACAGCTTGTCCCCGTGCTCCAGCTCGGGCAGCAGGAAGGACGGGTTCCAGTTGATGTACCAATCTTGCTTGTCGTTTTGCGTTTCTTTAACCAAAATGGCTTTGCC
This sequence comes from Brevibacillus sp. FW301-21C12A, assembly GCF_058788915.1. Classification (NCBI taxonomy): domain Bacteria; kingdom Bacillati; phylum Bacillota; class Bacilli; order Caryophanales; family Paenibacillaceae; genus Brevibacillus; species Brevibacillus sp. FW301-21C12A. The sequence continues at coordinate 64,477 of NZ_JBYTBG010000018.1, read as the reverse complement.
TGTAAAAGAAATCGGCTCGCCAAACGTCTGCACGCTGAGCCGGTAGTGAAAGCTGATTTTCCCGTCTTCGCCCGGGACGACGTCTTCGTTGTACAGCGGTTCCACGCTGATATGCGTAGCCTCGATCCCGCTGTAGATGTTTTCATAGCGCGAGACAAACTCTTCTTTGCTCACCTTTGCTTTCGCATCCAGCGAGAGCTGCTCGTACATGTCGCTGAACTGCTGCTGCTTCCATTTCGCCGTATAGGCGGTAAAAGCCGCCTTTGCCATTTCTCCCTCTTGCTTCGGCCCCTGCTGCCAATAGTCCCAGATGAGGAAGAAAAATCCCGACAAAATGACGAGAAAGACACTCCAGAAGCAAAACCATGCCTTTTTCACCAGTTCCTCACCTTCCTTTTCACACGATAAACCAGCGGAAACAGAGAATATATGGAAGAAAGCTGATGAAACGATGATATTTTGCTCACAAACAGATGTTAAGTGTCAGACAATTCTCTTCGCAGGCCGCTCGTTCATTTGCTGGCCCCGTTTTTTGGCGCAGCCGTGTTTCGCGTACAGCCAAATTAGCCAGATTAGCCAAAACAGCCGCTCCCATTTTCAGCCATTTACAAAACTTGGCTGCGCCAAGCCTTTGGTGCAGCCTTAGTTGCCCTTATACTGAACAAGAATCTTATCCCTTCTTATCTGTACAAAAAAGGAAGACCGCTGGCTCGTCTCCCTTTTTCACTCTTCCCACATGTAGCCGAATCGGGGAATGGTCGTTATTTTTTTCCCGTACTTGCCCAGCCGCTTGCGCAAACGGTAGACAAGCGCATTGATTTCGGCGCGCCCGACATCCGGGACGCTGGTTTCGGCGTGAACCATTCGCTCCGGCCAGATCGACACCATGATTTCCTCATAGCTGACGGCCTGATTGGCCCGTTGATACAAAAGCGTAAGCAAGTCCATATCTTTTCCCGTCAAAGGAATCCGCGCGCCGTCCAACCGGATTTCCCGACGCTCCAGATTGATGACCAGACCGGAGGACACGGCAGCCGGAACGGTTGACTGCAGCAGCGGAAAAGAAAATTCTCTGGTGACATCCAGCTCGCTGCCTTCCGCAAAAAAGACCAGCTCGACGACTCCTTTGGCGAGACTGATGAGATCGCCGTGAAACAGCGGCTGCGGCGTTTGGCGGATCGGTGTCCCGTTCACCTCTGTTCCGTGCTTGCTCTCCAGGTCGGATATTGTATAGCGATTGCCGATTTTGCGAATCACGGCATGTCTTCTCGATACATATGGGCTGGAAAAAGCGATGTCAGGTGCAAGCTGGCTCCCTCGCCGTCCAATCGTGTACTCGTCCCTGCGCAGGAACTGGCGCTTTTGCACAAGCTCCGGATCGCCTTTTTTGATAAGGACATAGACGCCGTCTTCCAACGTTCATCACCTCAAAAAAGAGTTGCAGCTATCCGTATTTAATTACATACCAAACTGCCGGAAAGTCAACCCTTTTTTCCCTATATAGAAAAGCCGCCATCATCTTCGGCTTCCGAAAGCGCCTGACAACGACAGCTATGCTCGTTCCTTTTTGTTTTGCCTGAAGTATGAACGTCCGTGCTCTTTCGCTTGCGAGGAACTCATGAACAGCGCTTGAGTGCCGCCAGCTTTTTTGGCTCGATCGTCAGCAGGTGGCATACCCCGTTCGGGACGAACAGCTTGTACGCCATTCCTTTTGGCACAACCAGCAGCTCTCCCGCCTCGATCCAAATATTGCGCTCATGGGACATCATCAGCAATCTTCCGTTGACGACCAGAAGCATCTCGTCCTGCTGGTCGTTTTGTTGCCAGGGATACTCTCCCGAAAGCTGCTCCAGCTTGATCGCCGAATCGTTCAACTCGCCCACGACCATTGAGCTCCAAGACTCCTGTAACAATGAAAACTGTTGCGCGATGTTTATTTTCTCCATGATGGTTCTCTCCCCTTTGTCCCCACGATAATACAAAAGAGAGCCAGGAAAAATAGCAGCGATCTGATAGATTTATGATATTTGCGATCACAAAGCGATAATAAGATGCAAAAAATTGTAACGAATCAAACAGGCCGGACGCGGCTTCCTCTCCGCCTCCCATCCCATAGCGAGTTTCGCCCGCCCTGGCTGGGGCTTGGCCAAGGCGAGCGTTGGAGATGGTACACCCCGAATGCGCCGCCAGCGACCTCATGTGTTTATTTTTTATTTTGATGGGGAGGCTCAAACATTTTCGTTTCAACCGGGACGTTCACGTGAAGTTCTACTGGTTTCAAATAGCTAACAACGTTGCTGTTTCCATCGTATAATTCGTATTTAGCGAGAATCCCCGAATCTTTGTCGACCCAAAAGCGAAAGGTCTGCGCGCCATGTTTGTCGCTATTCTTAATCTTGCCTGTTAAAACGATCGTATGGTGATCTAGCAACCGTTCATCCTGTTTTTCAATCTCCCAGTCGTTGTAGTCGCGCGTAAAGTTTGAGGCGATTTCATATGGAAACAAGGAGCTTTGCGCGATGCCAATGGGAGGTCGCTCACGGTAGGTTGTCACTGTCATTCCCTGAGAATCGGTACGGAAAGCTTCTTCAGGAATAAGCGTCGCTCCCGAGCGGTTGAATTTGTACTTCTTTGCGTCCAATGTTGCCGAGGAACCGTCTTCCGTACGCCATAACGTACCGTTTTTGTAATAAGTCAGCCATACTCTTGAAGGCTTGGAATCGGCATCATAGTCAGTGACTTTACTGTATCCTCCCTCCATTTCGCTCAGGCTGAGCTGATACTCAACAAGCGACTTTTTCCCTTTTCGCAAGAGCTCAAATTTGCCGACCGCTGTCTCAAAATAATCAACCGTATTCAGCAACTTCGTCAGAACTTCCTTTTTGGTCATGTCGCTTGCGATTTCCGCTTGTTTTTGTGGCGAAAAAACAGTCTCCTGTTCAAGCGGCTTGGGAAGCGACGGACCCTTTTGCGCATCAGCGTGCGGTTGTACAGCTTCGCTTTGTGCCTGGGGAGAATGATTCAGGTCGGCGGCATTTGGATGGGAACAGCCGCCTGCGATCAGTGCTACTAGCAGGTGTAACCATACGATTTTCTTCACGTTTCCTCCTGATTACATTTACTTCCAAACTTTCCTTACATAATAGACGAGCGTTTGCGCAATTTGTTTCTCGGAAAATTCAGGCCCACGTGCGTTTCTCTGCTCTAAAAAAATAAGGAGGGGCTATTTCCCCTGCCTTAATTACCAATGCCCTACTTTTGATTTTTCTGCAAAATGTCCGCAGCTATCTGCTCGATCATCGCCTTTTTCCCGAGCGCGAAAAACGCTTCGTCGTAGTTTTGCTTCGTGGTAACGCGGTACACCTTGCCGTTTTTGTTCGCGCGCATATTGCTCCAGATCGCCGTGTCTTCCAGCACGTTTTGCTCGGAATCGGCGAGCAGCACGATGTGGTCAGGGTCGAGCGTCGACAGCCCCTCCAGGCTCGTCTCCTTGCCGCCCCACGGGTCCGGATCGGGAATCCCGGCCGCTTTCGGCAGCTTCAGGTCGGTGTAGATCATGTCCGCCAGCCCCGTTTTCGCGTAAATGCGAATGCCCTTCTGGGTGGCTTCGATGACCGCAAACGTTTCCTCGCCCGTCGCCGCCGCGATCTGGTCGTGCAACTCCTTCGCCCGGTCGTCATACGCCTTTAGCCATTCCTCCATTTGCAGCTTTTTCCCCAACGTTTCCGCGATGAAGTCAAACCGTTCGCGAAACGCGTTGAAGCCGTAGGGCACGCGCACAGTCGGGGCGATTTTGTTCAGTTGTTCGTATATCTTGTTTTGGCTCGGCCCGGCGAAAATCAGGTCCGGATTCGCCGCCGCAATCGCCTCGACGCTTACTTCGTTTTGAAACCAGCCCGCTACGGCGACGTCTGTACCCAGCTCTTGTTGCAGGATCGGCGTCAGCTCTGTCGGGCTCTGATACTGGCTGTTCCCCGTCAGCACCGGGCGAATTCCAAGCGCCAACAGCTCCTCTGTCGCCCCGGACACGTCCGCGATTCGCAGCGGGTTGGCCGGGATCGTCACTTCTCCGGCCGCGTCCTTGACCGTCCGTGTCTTTGGCGCTTGCGCCGCCGGCTTGTCCGCCTGGCCTGTTTGTCCTGCTTGACCGTTGTTTTCCGCCGCTTGGCTGCAGCCGCCTACGAGCAATGCCAGACCGAGCAGTCCTGCGATCCAGCCGTTCTTTCTGTTTGCCATACGTTCCGTCATCCCCCACCATTGTGATAATGATTCTCAACAACTATGCTTGATCGTACTCTTGCAAGCCGTTTGCAACTACCCGATGATGGCGAAAAATACGGTTGGCGGGATAAGAAAACCTGTAGCGAAGCCTCCCCAATGACGAGCGACTGCGTTTCGGCGGAAGGTTGTTCTCGCTGAATCGGGTAGTTTGCTCTCGAAGTTTGATCCTTTCCGATTCAGTAAAAAAAGCGGGCGAATTATCTCCCGCCTGATGCATACGGCAGCACGTGCCTTCCCCGCTTCACGTCGGACGGGTTAAGCCCGTACTGCTTGCGGAACGCCTCGGAAAAGTGGCTGAAGTTGGAAAAGCCCACAGTCAGCGCCACCTGGCTGACGTTCAGCTCGCCTGCGCGCAGCAGCTCCAGCGCTTTTTCCAGCCGCTTTTCCCGCAAATAGGCGAACACGCTCGTGCCGAACTCCTCTTTGAACCCGACTTTCAGCTTGTATTCGTTCAGTTGGGCCATGCGCGCCAGCTCGACCAGAGAAGGCGGCGCCTCCATGTGCGCGAGCAAAATTTCCCTGGCGTTGTGAATCTTCTCCCGGTCGCTGCGCGACATGCCGGGCTTGTTGCCCTCCGGTTCCCGCCCGAACAACAAAGTGTCGAACGCATGCGCGGCGATCTCCAGCGTCTTGCCTTCCGCATGCAGCTTGCGCAGTTTGGGCTGGGATGCCGGCGGCGCGATCAACTGCCGAAGCCGCATCGTCATATCCGGCCGTAGCGGCATGCGAAACATCCGGAAAGAACGGCCGCCGAGCAGCCCCTCAAATGTATAGGGCGTCCCTTCGTCCATCTGCGCGAGCCATTCGTTGAACAGCTCCACCGAAATGCCGATCGCCACCGAACGAAACGGCGCTTCGGCCAAATAGCAAAAATCCGCCTGAAAGTCGCGCATCAACTGCAGCGAGCAACTGTCCGGCACCAGGTCGTGCTGGGAACTGCCCGAGACAGCCACCTCTCCCGTCCCTTGGAGGCAAAAGCTCAGCTCGACCATGGCCGCCTCCGAGCGAAAATGCATGGCGTGGTCATCCGGAAAACGGTGAAAGGAATCGACAATCTCCAAACCAGGGCGAGGCATCATTCTGTTGATGTATCCGTTCCAGCCGGACAACTCATCCCCCGCCAACTCTGTGCCGATGTCATCGAGCCGAACGTTCGGCAGCGCGTCAATGTAACTGTCGTAGATGGAATGTATGGATGTGGAATGCATGGCAATCTCCCTGTTATTAATATTTATTCTTTGCTGAAAACGATTCTTGTTCTCATCATAAAGAAAAAAGCATGGCCTTGGCAACCTTTTCGCCACGAATGATTGCCTTGGCACATGCATCGATTAATGCAAAATGTTTAACAAAATCGTCAGCGTCCCTACGCTGAAAAGCGTCGTAACCAGCACGCTGCTGGAAACGAATTGCGGGCGCATGTTGAACTGGATGGCGTAAATCGCCGTAGTCGCCGCAGAAGGCATCGCGGCGAGGATGACCAGCACCTTTTGCAGCAGCGGGTCAATCGGGAAAAACAGGCAGATCACATAGGCCAGGACAGGCGAAGCGATCAGCCGAATTACGCTGGCGGCGCTGAGCCCTTGCCACTCCAGCGCTTTGGACGACACGTTGGCAAGCTGCATCCCCAGGATGAGCATGACGACCGGAATCGCCGCCTGCGCCACGAGGTCGATCGCCTGATAGTAGCTCTCGGGAATGACGATGTTGAGCTGCTGCAATAAAATCGCCAGGACGACCGCGTAGTTGGAAGGCTGCTTGAAAATCGCCCGAATCGCCGTGCCCACGCCACCCCCGCCGCGCGAAGCGAAGTAGACGCCGAACACCCCCATGATGATCGAGTGAAACACCATGATCTGGACCGCGTACGTGAACCCGGCATCCCCGTATGCGAACAAAATGATCGGCGTTCCGTAGTTCCCGCTGTTCATGAAGGCGGTGGAGAGCATCAGGGCGCTCTCCTGCGACTTGTCGTACCTAAACAGCCGCGCCGTCAACTGCGTGAGCACGATCAGCGCGCCCAGCAGCAATAACGAGATGATGACGATGTAAAACAATTGCAGATCAAGCTCTGTCTTGTAAAACGTGCGAAAGACAAGCGCCGTAGTCAAAATGTAAATCGCCAGCGAAGAAATCGGCTTCAAATCCATTTGAAACTTGCGTTGGAGAATGTACCCCGATAAAAAAATGAGCAAAACAGGCAAGATGACTTCGAGGAAAATCATGGTCCATCCCCACTTCTGTATTCGAGTCTTGAATTAAGAATAGTATAGCAAAATTCACAAAACATTCATGACCGTTTTATCGGCCGCAAACGGTTTCATTTCCTTTTATGAAGCTCACCGGGATTTTTTCCCGAAAAAAGCCGATCCCCTCGCCAAAAAGCCGTCTCCCTGTTTCCAGGAAGACGGCTGGATGGCCGCGCCACTATTTTGCTTGTTGCAAAAAACGTTCTACCTCTGCCAAAACAGGCAGCGCGGGAATCGCGCCCGTCCGCGTCGTCGTAAGCGCACCTGCGGCGTTGGCAAAGCGGACCATGTCCCTTAGCCTCGCATCCGTCATGGCGGCCAACGGTTCAGCCGCATCCAGCAATTGGCTGAGCAGGCCGCCCCAAAAGGCGTCTCCCGCCCCGGTCGTATCTACCGTCTTTACCGCGAAGCCCGGCACGATCCCCGCGTGCTCGCGCGTTCGGTAATAGCAGCCTTGTTTGCCCAGCGTGACAAAAATGGCCTGATTGCCGCATTCCGCGAGCAGCCATTGTGCCGCCTCCGCCAAGTCGGCCATCGGCGCGAGCAGAGCCAGCTCCTCCTCCGACAGCTTGACCACGTCGGCCTGGCGAATGCCGCGGAGCGCCATTGCCTTCGCTTCTTCCATGCTCGGCCACAAGCTCTCCCTGATGTTCGGATCAAACGATACCAATCGCTTGTGCCGCCTGGCGATCTCCACCGCCTTCCAGGTCGCCGACCGCGCCGGCTCATGCGTCAAGGACAGCGAGCCGAAGTGAAACAGCCGCGCTTGGGCGATCGTCCCCTCGTCAATATCCTCCTCGCGCAGTTGCGTATCGGCTCCCGGACTCCGGTAAAACGAAAACGAGCGCTCCCCGCTGCCGTCAATATGCACAAAGGCAAGCGTGGTCGGGGCCGCCTCGGTCAGAACAAGCCCGTCCGTTCCAATCCCCAGCTCGACCAGCGTCTGCCGGAGAAAGCGGCCGAACGGGTCATTTCCGACTGCGCCGAGAAACGCCGTCTTTTTGTGAAAGCGGGACAAGGCAGCAAGCACGTTTGCCACCGCCCCGCCTGGATTTTGCTCATATGCCGCTTTTCCCGGCTCGGGATGGGGCATCGGCGTGAAATCAATCAACAGCTCGCCGCAGGCAACTACATCGGGCATGGTTCTCTCTCCTTTTCTTGCTCTGAAATCAACCTAGCCAGGCCGTCAAGGCAACAGGCAAAGCGTTCACTTCTTCGGCAAAAACAGCTCCGGCGCCGTGTACAGCGCGGGAGAGCCGCCTGTGTGCAGGAACAGCACGTGATCGTCCCGGCCAAAGCGCCCTTCGCGGACAAGCCCGATCAGGCCGGCCATCGCTTTGCCCGTGTAGACCGGGTCCAGCAAAATCCCTTCCGTCCGGGCGACAAGCTGTACAGCCTCGACCATTTCCTCTGTCGGAATCGCGTAGCCTGGCCCGACAAACCTGTCCTCGCACTGCACCCACTCCGGCTGAATCTGCCCCGTGAGGCCGACGGTCGCGGCTGTGCGCTGCAAAAGCTCCAGCACCTTCGCCTCTTGGGCGGCACGGTCGCGGCTGACGTTGACGCCAATCACCTTCGTGCCAGACTGCCTCGCTGCGAACCCGGCAATCAGCCCTGCCTGCGTCCCGCCGCTGCCTGTTGCCGTCACGACGTAATCGTATGGCGTGCAGCTCTCCCACGCCTGCTGCTCGATTTCCTCCGCGCACGCCATGTAGCCGAGCGAGCCGACCTCGTTGGAGCCGCCAACCGGAATCAGGTACGGCTTTCTCCCCGCTTTTCGCAAGCTTTCGGCGAGCACGTCCATCTCTGCCAGCAAATCTTTGTCTGCGGGAACGACTTCGATTTTTTCAGCGCCCAGCAAATGGAACAGCAGGTGGTTTCCGCTCGCCTGCGGATTGTAATCGCCTGTCTCGGGCGCGGACAAAACAAGCTGGCAGCGCAATCCTTCGCGAACCGCCGCGGCCAATGTCAGGCGGCAATGGTTCGATTGGACGGCTCCGCACGTAATCAGCGTGTCCGCTCCCTGCCTGATCGCGTCGGCGACCAAATATTCCAGCTTGCGCGTCTTGTTGCCGCCAGCGGTCAAGCCGAGCAAATCGTCGCGCTTGATCGAAATCGTCGGTCCGCCCAACTCCTGCGACAGCCTGTCCAGACGCTCGATCGGCGTCGGTCCTGGCGTATATGTTCTGCGCTCATAGCGAATTGGCTTCATCTCATAAGGCTCCCTTCGAGCTTGATGGAATAATAATACGCGCTGGCTTTTGCTGATTCCTGCTCTCGTGACGGGCAGCCGCTTGCCAAGCTCTCTCGCCACAGCCGTACCGCTTTTGGACAAAAGCGCGGAAGTCTGCCGCCACCTCTGCCGATTATTTGGCTGCTGCTGCGAAAAAACCGCCCCGCCTGATAAGCGCAACATCGTTCTCGCCCGCTGTTCATCTCTTGTTCATCTTCTTCTACTACACTCCTTCTTGTAGACAATCACGAAGCGAATGGGAGATGATTTTTTTGCTGGTATGGGCTGTACTCTTCATCAATCTGGCACTGGTTACGTACACGATCGGCGTCTGGGCGGAACGCCGCTCCAGGGAGCTTGCCTGGGGGCACTTCGCCTTTTTCTGTCTGGGACTTGTGTTCGACACGGTCGGGACGGCCTTCATGAAGCTTTTGGCTGACGGCGCCCCTTTGAATTTGCACGGCATCACCGGATTAGCTGCGCTCATCCTGATGTTTTTGCACACCGCCTGGGCAGGCTTCGTCCTGTGGAAAAAGCAAGACAGCCAGCGTAAGCAGTTTCACAAATTCAGCCTGTTTGTCTGGATTCTTTGGCTGATTCCGTACTCCATCGGTGTCGCCTTGAGCTTTCTCAACGGCTAGACGCCCCTTTTCAAAAATAAAAGCGACAAGCAGGCTGTCCAGGCGTTGGGCAGCCTGTTTTTGCGGAAGCGGAATGTGCTTTTCTCGCGCAAGAACGGGATTAGACTTCGCTTATTCCGGGTATAGAATACAAACGCCTGCTCGCGTGCAAAGGACAGGGAATCCGGCACGCGAGCAGATCGCTACAGTCTGCCAGCAAGAAGGGGTTTGGATGAAGAAAAGAAGAACCTATACGCTTCGCTTTATTTTGGAAATGCTTGTTGTTTTTTCTGTGCTCGCAACGATCTTGATTGAGGTCATTTCTTCTCTTCATGTCAACCGAACCTCACTCTCCAGCAACTATTTGGAAAACAACTATCATTACGCCAAAAAGCTGGCGAAAAATACAACAGACATATTGACGGCGCTGCAAAACAACATCGACGCGATTGCCAAACAAGCTGGCGACAAGCCGCTCAAAAACACCGACCTGCAAGCGTGGTACATGGCCAATCGGCAGTATTTCCACTCGCTGCTCATAGCAGATGCGACTGGCCACATCCAGGCGGTCAGCCCGGCCGCATCAGGTGTCACGGCAGGCACCTTGCTGACCTCCCATGCCGCCCGACTCGCCCTGTCCACTATCCGCTGCACGGCACCTGGGCGGTCGACATCATCACCTGTGCCGATCAGGCATTGTACCACTCCAAAGCTACAGGGCGGAACAAGACGACCTGCTTTCGCCTAGAGGTCGCGTCCCTGTAGTCCGGGCGCCTCCCGCTTTTGAATGGATGGGGGCTGCGCCTCCACTCTTCGGCCATGTTTTCGCACGCTGCCGCAATCAAACGGCCTTGCCCTGCCCGCAACTGTCCGCCAGAGCAAAAAAAGCTGCCGACAGATCGCGGTTGATCTGCGACAGCTTTTGCTCTTGCTCTAGCCAAACAAATAGTAGCGGGAAAGATCCACGCGGTAGTTTTGGACAATCTCGTCGATTTCCTGTTTGCCCCGCATCAGGATGTCCATGTACTTTGCTTTTTTCTCCTCGCTCATCCGGTAAATCGGGCCGGAGATCGTCAACGAGCCCATCACATGCCCGTCGTAATGGAACAGCGGACAAGCGATGGCCAAAACGTCCGGTGTGTATTCGCCCGTGCTGATCGCCCAGCCGTTTTCGCGAATATGCACAAGCTCCTCGCGCAGTTTGTCCGGATCGGCAATCGTATTTTTCGTGTACTGCCGCAGGCCCTGCAAAATGATTCGCTCGATTTGCTCCTGCGGCAAGTAGGCCATGATCGAGCGATACGAGGCCCCCACGAACAGCGGCGCCCGGCTGCCGACGGACACGGAGTATTTCACGACGTTGTCCGGCTCCAGCGCATCGAGGGTCAGTGCCTCATCTTCGTCCAGGCAAGTCAGGAAAATGGATTCTCCCGACTCTTCCATCATTCGTTGCAAAATAGGCCGAATCAGTCGTGATACATGGAACGACTCTCTCATTGTCAGTCCAAGCTCCCACAAGCGAATGCCTAATGAGTATTTTTTGGTCTTGGGATCTTTTTCCAGAAAGCGATTGGCTTCGAACGTAGACAATACGCGGAATACATTGGCGTGATTCAAACCGACTTCCTTGGCGAGTTCCCTGGCTCCCCACTCCGGTTTTTCTTTCGTGAAAAGCTGTAACAATTTGAGTGATTGATCCAACGTTTTTAACACGACGACTCCCCTTATTCACGATTACTTGTCTCGCAAGCGAAAGCTTTTCATCAGTTTTGCTCGTACAAAAAGTCGATGGCAGCCGCTACGTACACCTTCGCGCAGCGGATGACATCCTCCACCAGCACTTTTTCGTTGAAATTATGGATGCTCGGCAAGTACGCCGGACCGTATTGCAGGACCGGAATGTCGTACGCGCGGAAATGTCGGGCATCGCTGCTCGCCCACTGCTGAACGCCAAAAGCGTGCTCGCCTGTCACGTACGTGATGTTGTCGACAATCGCCCGGCAGACCGGGTCGTCAGGCGAGGTGTAGTTGGCGTGGCTTTGCGTTCCCATCGGCACGATTTCATAGTCGATGTCCAGCTCGTCCAACTGGCTGGTGATGTAGCCCATGACTTCCGCTCGCGTCACGCCGAACGGCAGGCGGCAGTCCACTTCTACCGTGCAAGTGTCCGGCACGACATTCGCTTTTGTCCCGCCCTCAATCGTCCCGATGTTGCAGGAGACGCGCTCCAGCACGTCCTGGTACGGTTCCCGCTCGGTGCCGAGCATGTACTCCTTGGACACCTTCACCAGTTCCTTGACTTCATCCGGAATGACGACGGGATAATCCCAGACGGTACGAATCCGTTCGATTGCGCGAATCGCGTCCATGATCGCGTTTTTTCCGGCAATCGGACCCAGGCTGCCATGTGCCGGCTTGCCTTTGACCGTAAGCTGGAACCAGCAGGAGCCTTTTTGCCCCAAAGTCGGATTGTGCGGCGAGGACGGCTCGGCAATCAGGCAGCCGTCGCCTTCGACCAGCTTGCGCTCCAAAATCCACGGTACGCCCAGCGCGCCGCCTGTCTCCTCATCGGGCACGATCGCCAAAATCAGTTGTCCCGGCAGTTCGATCCCCAGTCGCTGCAAAATCGTCGCGGCAAAAATCAGCCCAGCCAGGCCGCCTTTCATGTCGGAGGCGCCACGGCCCAAAATCCAGCCGTCTTTGACTTCTCCGCTGAACGGGGCAAACTCCCACTTGGAGAGGTCGCCCGCAGGCACCACGTCGGTATGCCCGCAGTAGATCAGCTTTTTGCCGCTCTCCCGATTGCCGATTCGGGAAATGAGGTTGTACATGTTCGGCCCTGCTTCGTGCCAGTCTGTCGCGATGCCAAAACGCTCCAGATATTCGGTAATATAGCGGCTGATCGGGCCAGAGTCGCCCGGCGGGTTTTCGCTCGGGAACTGAATCAGGCGGCAGCACAGCTCGATCAGCTCTTCCTTGTTCTCTTCGACAGCGGCGATGACCTGGTCTTTTAACGCTTTGATCGCAGCGCTCATGATCCGCTCACCTTGCCATCCAATGTGAGCAGATGCTTCATCGAGCCGTACAGCGACGTCAGGCGCGCAAACTCGGCTTCGTCGTAAAACGCGCATTTGCCAACGCCGAACAGCTTGGCTACCTCGATCACGAAGCGCACCACCTGCTCGACGTGCACGAGATGAGTCGCTCCTGTCGCGCAGCCTGCCACTGGCACCTGCGTCGTCAGCGCGATGCCGACAACCGGGCTGTCCGTGACCACGCACGGCTGCATGATGCTGTTGATATGATGCAGATTGTTGCCGTACGGTGTAATGTCCTGCACCGTGATCGGCAGCGTCACGGGCATGTTGCCGGACGTCTGCTTCATCACTTCCAACAGATCGTTGCTGATGCGCAAGATGTACCCTTCCTTGACCGTCGGGGTAATGGCATAGCCTGTATGGTTGAGAATCATGTTTCCTTTTGTCGTGTCGATGGACAAAATCGCGTCCATCTCCGCCGCCACTTCGTTCGCATTCATGATTTGCATGTCGACAGGAGAGTTCATGAACGGCACAGGGTCGTGCGGCAATGTCGGCGCATCCGGGCAAATGTGCGTGGTGAGCAGGATATCGCCCGCCAAAACGTCCCCGCGCTGCTGCATCTCCGCCAGCTTGGCCGCTGCCGCCATGCACGCGAGAGCGCCGTCGCCATCGGATACGAAGCCGATTTGCTCGGGACGCGCACCGATCCCGCCCAGGCGGCCAATGACGCCCAGTGTCGGCGCTGTGCCGCCGCTGCTTTTGCCGTTCTTTCCTTTTATCAATACTTTGACGAAGTCGGTTTTTCCTTTTTGTCCATGGACCGTAGACATTTCTACGTCGCGAAAACCTCTTTGCTCAAAATACCGCTTCAGGTCGTCTCCTGTAACGTAAGCGCTATCCATGAGATCGTACATCTCGATTACATGCTTGAAAGACATAAAGCAAGTCCCCTTTTCATTATGATAGATTTCCTAAAAGATGACAAGAAACCATATGCTGCTCTTCGTACAGCGTGAGGGCAGGCGCTTCTGTCTGGCAGCGGTCGGTCGCATACGGGCAGCGCTTGTGAAAATGGCAGCCGGACGGCGGATTCATCGGGCTTGGCACGTCCCCCGTCAGGATGACCCGCTCCTTTTTCACCAAGGGGCTTTCCTTCGGCACGGCGGACAGCAAGGCGCGCGTGTACGGATGCTGCGCGTTGTGGTAAATCTCCTCGTACGTTCCCATCTCGACCACGCGGCCCAAGTACATGACTGCAATCCGGTCGCTGATGTAGCGCACGACGTTCAGGTCGTGGGAGATGAAAATGTAGGTGAGGTTGAAGCTCGCCTGTAGCTCTTTGAGCAGGTTGATGACCTGCGCCTGAATCGAAACGTCGAGAGCGGAGACGGATTCGTCGCAAATGACGACTTCGGGATTGAGCGCCAGCGCTCTCGCGATGTTGATCCGCTGTCGTTGTCCCCCGGAAAACTCATGCGGATAACGAGTCGCATGGTAGTCAGACAGGCCGACGACGGCGAGCAGCTCCTTCACCTTTTTCACCCGCTCCTGGTGGGTCCCGACCTGGTGGATGACGAGCGGCTCCATGATGAGCTGTTCGACCGTTTTGCGCGGATCGAGCGACGCGTACGGGTTTTGGAAAATCATCTGGATCGACTTGCGCGCCTTTTTCATTTCCTTGTCCGACAGCTTGGCCAAATCCTGGCCGTTTAAGATGACCGAGCCTTCTGTCGGGCGAATCAACTGCATCACCAGCCGGGCCAGCGTCGACTTGCCGCACCCGGATTCGCCGACGATGCCGAGCGTCTCTCCCCGTCTGACCTCGAAGCTGACGTCATCGACCGCCTTGACGACCTTGGAAGACTTGGCGAACAGCGACTGGTCCTTCACGGGAAAATACTTTTTCAACTGGTTGATCTGGATAATCGCCTCACTCATGTGCGGCTCCCCCCTTCCGTTCTAGACGTTCGTCTGCTGTCTGGAAATGGCACGCCACCAAATGGTTCGGGCCTGCTTCTACCAGCGGCGGTCTTTCGCTCAAGCATTTGTCTTTGGCATATGGACAGCGGGGAGCAAAATAGCAGCCCGCGATATCTTCGCGCAGATCAGGAGGATTGCCCGGAATAGATGGCAGCTTGCCTGCGGTGTCTGACTTGATTTGCGAATCGAGCAATCCCCACGTATAAGGATGAAGCGGATTTTGGTACAAATCTTCCACCGTCGCGTATTCCACGGTGTTTCCGGCGTACATGACGAGAACTTTTTGGCAGCTCTCCCACACGACGCCCAGGTCATGCGTAATCATGATGATCGAGGTTTGCAAATCGTCTTGCAGCTTTTTCATCAAATCCAAAATTTGCGCTTGTACCGTCACGTCCAAAGCGGTTGTCGGCTCGTCCGCAATCAACAGCTTCGGATTGCAGGCCAGCGCAATCGCGATCATGACGCGCTGGCGCATCCCTCCGGAAAACTCGTGCGGATACTGCTCCAGACGCTTTTCCGGCTCCGGGATCCCGACCAGCTTCAGCATCTCGATGGCGCGCTCGCGGGCGGCTTTTTTGTCGAGCTGCTGGTGCAGGCGAATCACTTCCATAATCTGATTCCCCACGGTAAAAACCGGGTTGAGGGAGGTCATCGGGTCCTGAAAAATCATCGAAATTTCATTTCCGCGAATCTTCCGCATTTCCGCCTGAGAAAGCTTCGTCAACTCTTTCCCCTCAAACAAAATGCTGCCTCGTTCGATTTTTCCAGGGGGAGACGGAATCAGCCCGAGAATGGCGGTCGAGGTGACGCTCTTGCCTGAGCCTGATTCTCCGACAATCCCGATCGTCTCCCCCTGCTTCAAGTCAAAGCTCACACCGTTTACCGCCTTCACGACCCCGGACGAATAAAAATAAACGGCCAAATCTTGCACGCTGAGTAGTACATCTGACTTTGCCAATTCCTCTTCACCCCAATCTATGTTTCGCTTTCGTCGCTTACACTTTCATTTTCGGGTCGAGCGCATCCCGCAAGCCGTCACCGAACAGGTTGAAGCCGAGTACGGAAAGCAAAATCGCCAGCCCGGAGAAGGTAGCCATGTGCGGGGACAGGACGAGGAAGTCTTTTCCGTCCTTCAGGATGCTGCCCCATGAGGCTGTCGGCGGCTGCACGCCCAGACCGAGGAAGCTCAAGGCCGCTTCGGAAATGATCGCGCCGGCTACGTGCATCGTCGCGTACACAATGATCGGTGCCATACAGTTTGGCAGGATGTGGTGAAAAATGATCCGGGAATCGTTTGCCCCGAGCGATCTCGTGACCTCGATATACTCCTCTTCCTTGACCGCCAGCACCTGGCCGCGGACAATCCGGGCAAAGCCGGGGATGTTGGCGATCCCGATGGCGAGAATGACGTTGAACAGTCCGGCGCCGAGCACGGTCATGAGCGAGATCGACAACAGAATGAACGGAAAGGCGAACAGGCCGTCCATGAGGCGCATGATGAGCGCGTCCCATTTGCCGCCGTAATAGCCGGCGAGCAGCCCGAGCAGCGTGCCGATCATGCCGCCAAGCCCGATGGCAAAAATCCCGACGATCAGCGAAATTCGCGTCCCGTAGACGATCCGGCTGAACAAATCGCGTCCGTAGTTGTCCGTCCCGAGCAAATGGCCGTCGATGCCAGGCTCGGACAGCGAATTTGCCAAATCCATCTCATTCGGACCATGCGTGGCGATCAGCGGCGCAAACAGGGCGAAAATGACCATGATCGCGATGATGACCAGGCCGATCATCGCCAGCTTGTTTTTCAATAGCCGTCTCCAGACACTGTTTTCCTTGCTTTTTTTCTTCGGTGCGAGCGTCGCGGGAGCTGGCGATAGCGGTTGCGCATGGTTGCTCATATCGGATCAGCCCTCCCCTTTGTTCGATAGTTTCACGCGCGGATTGACCACGGTGTACAAAATGTCGACGAGCAAGTTAATCAACACGAAAATGACGGCGATGAACAGCACGGTTCCTTGGACAACGACAAAGTCGCGGTTTTCGATGGCGTCCACCACAAGCCGTCCCATCCCCGGCCAACTGAAGATCGTCTCCGTCAACACCGCGCCGCCGAGCATGGACGATATTTGCATCCCCATCACCGTGAGCAACGGCGTCATCGCGTTTTTCAGAGCGTGCTTCCAGACGACGAAAAATTCGCGCAGCCCTTTGGCACGAGCCGTCTTGATGTAGTCCTGGCGGATCACTTCCAGCATGCTGGAGCGTGTAATCCGGGCAAAAGTCGCCATCGGAATGGTCGACAAGGCGATGCTCGGCAAGATCAGGTGGGTGACGACGCTGCCGAAGCCTTCGGACAAAGAGCCCATTCCCGTTGCCGGCAGCCAGCCGAGATGCACGCTGAAGTACAGGACGAGCATGACCCCGAGCCAGAAAATCGGCATCGACACGCCGACGAGCGAGAGGATCATGACGGTGTAATCCCAGACGGAATACTGCTTGGTCGCAGAAATGATGCCAGCCGGAATCCCGATCAAAAGCGAGAGAGCGAGCGCACAGGCGGAAAGCAAAAGCGTGTTCGGGAAGCGCTCCATAATGAGCGACATCACAGGCTGGTTGTAGCCGAGCGAAGTGCCGAGATCGCCCTGCAAAAGACTGCCGAGAAACTCGACGTATTGGAGGTACAATGGCTGGTTTAACCCGAGCGATTCCCGCATTTTGGCGATTTCATCCGGAGAAGCCTGCGGCCCGAGCAGTACCGCCGCCGGATCGCCGGGAATCAGCCGCGTGATGATGAAAACGGTCGTGGCTACAACAAACAGCGTCGGGATCAAGTCGACTAACCGTCTGAAAATCAGTTTGAGCAATCCATTCTCCTCCTTTCAACCACTCTTGCTTGATGAATCATGTCCGAAGAGAGGACCAGGCGGCCTCTCTTCGGACGGGAAAAGCTTGCCTGCTGTTTACTTGTTCAGCCAGACGTTCGTTTCGTCGTTCACCAGGAAGATCGAGCCGTCCGCGCGCACCTGGTAGTCTTGCACGTATTTTTTCATGCCCGTTGCCACGTCAAGCAGCCCCAGCTCCACATGCACGCTGTCGTCGTTGATGAGCTTCATGGCCTGGCTGTACAGCTCTTTGCGCTTCGCTTCGTCTGTCGTTTCCGCTGTCGCGCGCTCCAGGAGCTTGTCTACTTCCGGGTTGCTGTAAGCGTAGCCGTTTCCGAGAGAGCCGATTTGCTTGCTGTGGAACATTTGGTAGAGGAAGAAGTCAGGGTCTGGGTACCAGGACCAGCCCATGATGTAGAGCGGCGCTTTTCCTTTGGCGACGATGTCGCTGAACGTTCCCCACTCTACTGTCTTGATTTCCGCGTCAATGTTCAGGTTGTCTTTCAACTGCTGAGCCGCGATAGTCGCCTGCGGCACGCGGGA
Organism: Brevibacillus sp. FW301-21C12A; assembly: GCF_058788915.1. Lineage (NCBI taxonomy): Bacteria > Bacillati > Bacillota > Bacilli > Caryophanales > Paenibacillaceae > Brevibacillus > Brevibacillus sp. FW301-21C12A. The sequence continues at coordinate 46,648 of NZ_JBYTBG010000018.1, read as the reverse complement.
AGCGATTACATACAGTTCGGTTTTGAAGCCGTCCGGATAGCCTGCCTCTGCCAGAAGCTGTTTTGCTTTTTGCGGGTCAAAGGCAGGTACGGCTGCTTCGAGCGACGCGTCATAGCCCCACGATGCTTTCGGCAGCGGCAGAAACGACTTCTCCGCTCCGCCCCACTTGAACACGCCTTTTACCAGCCCTTCCACGTCAACCGCCATGCGGATGGCTTCCCGAACCTTTTTGTCTTTGGTCGGACCTTCGATCTGGTTCAGGCCCATGTACTCGATGGACAGGCCCGGCTTGGTCTGCAGGTTCAGGTTTGGATCCTTCTCGATGATCGCGCGGTTTTGGCCTTTTACATCCGTCACCATGTCGATGTCGCCGGAACGCAGGGCGTTGGTCATCATGTTTGCATCTGTAATGAATTTGAACTCTACGCCGTCCAGATGCGGTTTTGGTCCCCAGTATTTATCAGAACGCTTCAAATTTACAGAATCATCTTGATTGAACTTGTCGATCATGAACGGCCCGGTGCCAACGAGATGCGTGCCGAACTGATCTTTCCAGCCTTCTACTTCTTCACGCGGCACGATGATGTTGCCGCCATCGGTCAGCATCGCCAGCAAGGCTGCGTTTGGCGCATCGAGGTGAATCGCGACCTCGTTTTCGCTGATGACTTCGACTTTTTCCACGCCGCGCAGACGCTTGAGCGCGGATTGCTTCGCGGAGCGCTCCAGGCTGTACTTCACGTCTTCCGCTGTCATTTTGCGCCCGTCCTGGTATTTGCCAGGCTGGAAGTACACGTTGTCACGCAGCTTGAACGTGTACACCTTCATGTCATCGGACACTTTCCACTCCGTAGCCAGGCTTGGCTCGATTTTGGACAGGTCGCTCGTGTAGCGGACGAGCGTGTCGCCAATGCTGCGGATGATGTTCGATTCATAAGCTCCGGTGTACGCAATCGGGTCCAGCGTTTTTGCTGTAGACGACAAACCGATTTTCAGCACGCCGCCGTCTTTTGGCTGCCCGGCAGCCGCCTGCTGCTCACCGCCCTTTGACTCTTGGGCAGGTCCTCCACATGCAGCGAGTGCCAACATTGACACGACCATGACAGAAGAAAACAACGCTTTGGCTTTGCTAATTTTCCTCACTACGATTCCCCCAGTTAATGTTTTTGTATCAAATAACGAAACACATATTCACTATGTGTTACGTTTTGGATTATAGCAAATGGCTTTTTTAGTGTAAATAGTCGAAAAACAAAAAAAGTTAAGACTTGATTCACAGCGTTCGCTTTCAGTACAATCTCTTCAAGATTCGCACCTACTAAAAAATCAGGAGTGTCTAACCGATGAACCAACTTGTGGAAATTAGCCGCAATTTGCTGGCAACTTGTTTAGGGGTAAAAGAAACAGAAGAGCTGGTCATTGTCACCGATGAAGACAAGCGCCCTTTGGCGGAAGCCCTCTACGCAGCGGGAAAGCTGCTCGGAGCCGAAACGATGCTGCTCGTCATGCAGGAGCGTGAAAAATCAGGCCAGGAGCCGCCGCAGACGATTGCAGAAGCGATGAAGCAAGCAGACGTCGCCGTGTGCATCACGAAGTATTCGCTGACGCATACGCAGGCGCGCAAAAATGCCGCCGCCAACGGGACGCGCGTCGCGACCATGCCCGGCATTACCGAAGATATGTTCACCGCTGGCGCCATTTCCGCCGACTACCAGGAGGTCAAGCGGCTGACGGAAACCGTCACGGACATCCTGACCAAAGGCAAGCAGGTACGGATCGAAAAGGGCGGGTACACGCTCGAATTTTCCATCGAGACGAGAAACGGCGTTCCCAGCACTGGGATGTATTTGGAAGCGGGCCAGTCGGGCAACCTGCCGTCGGGCGAGGCGTACATCGCCCCCGTGGAAGGTTCGGCGAACGGCCAGATTTTGGTCGACGGCTCCATCGGCGGAATCGGCAAAATTGACGCGCCGTTGCTGCTCACCGTCAAGGACGGGAGACTCGTCGACGCAAAAGGGCCGATGGCTGCCCGCCTGCTCTCCACGCTCGGGGATGGCGACGGACGGATGCTTGCAGAATTTGGGATCGGAACCAATCACAAGGCGAGAATTATCGGAGTTGTACTGGAAGATGAAAAAGCGTTCGGGACGATCCACGTTGCGTTTGGCAGCAACGCTACTTTTGGGGGAACGATTCAGGCGGGCGTGCACATTGATTTAATCGTAAACGAACCGGATGTGTACATCGACGGAGTGCCCTTGCAGGAAAAAGGACGCTTTCTGTTTGCGGCACAATAGCGAGCGACAGGCGTGAAAACGAAAAAGCAGAAGCGAATACACTCGCTCCTGCTTTTATTCATGCCCCAGGCCCGCGCCAAAACAGCGGACTGTGGACAGGGGACAGTGGGCACCAAGCCACCCGGGCGCTGCGCTCTTGCTCTTACTGTTGCTCTTGCTTTTGCCTTGCGCTAATTCGCTGCCGAGAGCTTTTCCACCAGCCGCTCGAGCAGTTCTTGCCCGTCGCTGCCCACGATATTTTTGCCGTTGTACAGCGCAAACGGCTTTTCCAGACATTGGCCGCAATAGTTGACACACCGCTCGTCGATCAACTGCACATCGGGAAATTTCCTGACCTCGTTTCTCACCCACTCCAGACTGCCTTGGAGATTGCACGGGCAAAATTTGATTGTATGCACCATCGTCTTCCCCCATCAATAAATGGCATTGCGCTTCTACCCAAATTTTACAGTCAATTCAGAATTAACAGCAAGAACACGCATAAAACCGCAAACGCTTTAAAGCGGCGAGGAAGCCGAAAAGGCCGGGCAGGCTGCCAGAACTTGGGCGTCTGGAACCGCTCGGCCTTTTTTGGTTATAGTCGCGTGCGTACAGCTCAAGCAGCCCTTTACGCCTCTTGCAGCAAAAACTGTTTGCCGTACTCGCCGTGATCGAGAATCATCGGATGCTCAATCTGGATCGTCGAATGCTCGATGCCGTACTTCGTTTTCAGCAGATGATTGATGCCGAGGATCACACAGTACGGCTGAATATCCTCGCGCACAAACACGTGTGCCGTCAGCGAGTAGTGCTCTGTCGATACCGCCCACAGGTGCAGCTCGTGCACGTCATAGACGCCTTCCACGCTGGCGAGGTCTGCCCGGATTTGGTCGAGATCAAACTGCTCCGGCACGGATTCCATCAGGACGGCCAGCGATTCGCGGATGATTTTGAAGCCGCCCATAAAGATGATTCCTCCGATCACCATGCTAATCAGCGGGTCGAAGAGGTAGTAGCCTGTGAAGTAAATGAGAATGGCAGAAGCGATGACGCCCACAGAGCTGAGCAGGTCGCCGATGAAGTGCCACAGGGCGCTTTTCACATTCAGGTTGTCTTCTTCCTTGGTGCTTCTGGACAGCACGATCGTCAGCACGATGTTCACGATCAGCCCGATGGACGCGATCGTCAGCATCAGTTGCAAGTCGACGTCTTGCGGGTGAATCATCCGGTTAATCCCTTCAATCGCGATGCCGATTGCAATTACGGCAAGCGCCAGGCCGTTCAAAAACGAAGCGATGATTTCAAAGCGCAAAAAGCCAAACGTGTACTTTTTGGTCGGCTTGCGCGTCGCCATGTAAATCGCGGTCATGCTCAAACCGAGCGCGATGACGTCCGAGATCATGTGCGCCGAGTCGGACAGAAGCGCCAGCGAGTTGGACAACAGGCCGCCGACGATTTCCACGATAGTAAAAAACAAAGTCAGGATCAGTGTAATCCACAACGTTTTCTTCGATTTTTGCTGTTCCTTCACGTGATCGAGATGATGATAATCAGCGTACTTCACGTGTTTCATAAGAGCCACCCCCACTATCAAAATAGAAAAATTACAATCTAATAATTAATTTAATTATAGGGTGTTTTTGCCACTTATTCAAATGAACATTTTATGGATCATACTACTGATTTTCATTCCCAGCCCAGTCGTTTCTCACGGAGAGACGCGGGGAAAACGCGGTTTCGTTCAGCATTTTGGCCCGGCTCCTGTTGCCAACGCAAAGCAAACAGCCTTCTCCCCCTCTGGAAAAGGCTGTTTGCTTTGCGCGATTTACTGGCAGCCTGTTTTGACACACCTCAAGCTACGAGACATACCCCTCGACAATGCGCCGAATATTCCCTTTGTGCTGCTCCAGCAACCGAAGCGACTCGGCCTGCGACAGCGCCGTTTTTTTCATCACAATCGCAAGCCTGGCGTCGCCTTGCGCCCTGTTCAACAGCTCATCGGCTTCCTCCAGCGAGACGTCGGCCGCTTCCGCGACGATCTGCTTGGCCCGCTCCTTCAGCTTTTCGTTCGTCACCTGCACGTTGACCATCAAATTTTTGTACACCTTGCCCAAGCGAACCATGCATGCGGTCGTAATCATGTTGAGCACCATCTTCTGCGCCGTCGCCGCTTTCAGCCGGGTCGAGCCTGTGACGACTTCCGGGCCGACCACGACGTTGATGGAGACGTCCACGCCTTCATTGATCTCAGCCGTCGGATTGCACGACAGCGACACAATTTTCGCCTTGAGCCGACTCGCCTCTGCCAGTGCGCCTTTTACATAAGGCGTGCGCCCGCTCGCCGCAATTCCCACTACAGCGTCACCGGCCCTGACTCCGTGCGCCCAGACATCCTCCTGGCCCAAATACGCGAGGTCTTCCGCTCCTTCAATCGCTTTGACGAGCGCTTCCACTCCCCCGGCGATCACGCCTTGCACGAGGGAAGGGTCTGTGCCAAAGGTCGGCGGGCACTCCGCCGCATCCAGCAGTCCTAAGCGGCCGCTGGTGCCTGCGCCAAAATAAAACAGCCTGCCGCCGTTTTGCAAGCATTCGGCAATCATGTCCACCGCCCGGGCAATCGCAGGCAGCTCCTTTTCCACGCAATAGGCGACTTTTTTGTCCTCCTCGTTCATGAGCCTGATGATGTCGAGTGTCGAGAGCAAGTCCAGGTCTTCCGATTGCTTGTTTTTCGTCTCGGTCGTCAAACCGCTCAGTTGATTTCTCATCCGCTACCTCCCCGTCAGTCTCCAGTTCGTCCGTTTTCTTCATCAAAAGTGCCCCTGTTGCTTCCACATACTGACAGGCAAGCGACCGACTGCCTTTTGCTTGCCGAACAAAACGTCCGCAACGACTCCCAGCGCCCGTTCACTCTGGTCGTACACCGCAAGAAAAGCGTCCACCTCCGGAAAAGCGGTCAGGTCGTACGGGTTTCTGAGCGCCACTGCCACCACCTTTTTGCCTCGCGTGGACAGTTGCTGCACCAGTTGCGCCTGACCGCTGTAAAGATGGGCGTTGTACGTAAAAACGATCACCGTATCGCAGGGCGCCACGGCAGCGACAGCCTGCTCGATCTCCGCCTGCGCAGGTTGGAGTGCGGACAGAAAGTGGGCATGCACCTGTCTGTGCGCTTGCAGCGGCGCTACCAAAAGCTCCGCGCCCGCCTGCTGATCCTCTGCCTGCGTCAACCGGCCCACTCCCGGCAAAATCACGCCAAGCGCCCCCGCCTGCTCCGGCAAAGGGACAAGCCCCTGGTCGTTTTTCACCAAGGTCACAGCCTGCGCGAGCGCTTCTTTGGCCAGCCGCTCGTGAGCCGTCCGGTCAAAACCGGGACCTGTCGCCGCCAGACACTGCTCCCAGGAAAGATAGCGCTGCTTCAGTTCCGTGATGCGCTCGACAGCCTCCTGCACCCGGGAGTCGGGAATTTCACCGCTGCGGATCGCTTCGGCCAGACGATCATACGTCTTCTGCTGCACCTCGGGCGTATGCGAGACGAGCACCATGTCCACGCCCGCCTGTATCGCCTGCACCGCTGCTTCCGGCACGCCTGTGGAGTTGGCGATCGCGGCCATTTCCAGACAATCGGTAATCGCAACGCCCTGAAAGCCGAGCTGCCCGCGCAAAACGTCCGTCACCAGCCGCCGCGAGATCGAGGCAGGCGCGCCGCTTTCGTCGACGGTCGGCAGGCTGACATGTCCGATCATCACCATCGGGGCTTTTGCCGCGATACAGCGGCGAAACGGAACCAGCTCCACCTGCGAGAGCCGCTGCCAGTCGTGCCGCAGCACCGGAATCGCTTCGTGCGAGTCTGTGCTCGTGTCGCCGTGGCCGGGAAAATGCTTGATCGCAGCAACGACGCCGCTTGCAAGCAGCCCTTGCACGGCGCTCTCGCCAAAACGCCCGACCGCTTCCGGCTCCGCGCCGAACGAGCGCACTCCGATCACCGGATTGGCCGGATTGTTGTTCACGTCGACGACAGGGGCAAAATTAACGGTAATGCCCGCGGCCCGCAGTTCCTCTCCAGTCGCCGCATAAACCCGTCCGGCCCACTCCGGGCTTCCCGTCGCACCGAGCGCCATCGCTCCGGGAAACCGGGTAGCACCGCGCATTAGCCTCGCCACGACGCCGTTTTCCTGATCGGTTCCGACCAACAGCGGATGCGGCTGTCCGGCTTCCTTCGCCCAGCGTTGCAACGTGCGCACGCGCCGAAACGTCTCTGCGACTGAACCGATGTTGCGGCTGAACAAAATCACGTTGCCAATCTGCCGCTCGCGAATCCACGTCTCCATCTCACCGGGTACTTCCAGCGTCGGGTAACCGATCATGAGCAGTTGCCCGACTTTTTGCTCCACACTCATCTGCTTTGCACGCATGGAGAACCTCCTTTTTTTCGCACGCTCGCAGCCGCGAATGACGCGAATGATTAGACAAGCTCCTTGCTGTACTTGGCGTACTGCTTCCAGCTTGAATAGCCGAGCTTGGCGTAAAAGTCGACGAGCGCCGTCCAGTCAATCACGATCTGCTGAATCCCGCGCTGCCGCAGCATGGCAATCCCCGCCTGCACGAGCGCCAATCCCAGGCCGCTTCCCCTGTGCGCCGGGTCGATGCCAAGCGGTCCGATCCCGCCCAGCTCCCGCGCAAAAAGCGGTGCCCAGTAGACGTTTTGCGCAATAAACGGCGACTTCGCGTCATTGATCCGGCAAAAGCCGACGATTTCCCCCTGCCGCTCCAACACGACGAACTCGCGCCCAGTCCCGCCGCGCTGAAAATAGTGAATCGCCTCGTACTCCCAGCGCCCGGGAAAGCAGCGATGCAAAAAGGACAAGAACGCGTCTTTGTCGTCCGCCGCAAGCAAGCGGAAGCGCCCGTCCGCGACTTGCGGCAATGGAACGGATTTCTGATCGTCCTGATCGGAATAGCGGCAAAGCAAATCGTTTTCCAACGGCTCCAACAAGCGGTACCCACGCGCGGCAAACCAGGCTGAAACCTCTGGCGACTCAACGGGAATCCCCGGGAAATAATGATACGGGTCGCGGCCGAGCCATATTTTTTGCACGCCGCGCTGCCGCAAAGCCCGCTCTGCTCGCGCCAGCAGCTCGCTTCCGATTCCTTGGCCGCGATCGTTGCGGTCCACGAGCAACACCTGAATCCAGCCGACGCCTTTTCCCAGTTGCACATCGAGCTGTTCCTGCCAGCATTTTGCCACGACAAATCCTACGGGACGCCGCGCAACCGCATCCATGGCAATCCAGGAGCCTGCCTGCAGCACATTGCGATCTTCCAGGCTGTTCTGGCGGAGCAGCTCGGGACGCATCGGGAAGCGCTCTCCCAGCTCCCGGTTCCACAGCTCGCACAGCGCATCCAGGTACAGCGCGTCCAATGGTACGTAAAACATGCGTTCATCCGCCTCCTAATGCCCTACTTCAACCCGGAAGTTTTGGAGCCTTCGACAAAGTATTTTTCCGCAAACAAAAACACGAGCAAAATCGGAATTAGGCTGATTAACGCCCCCGCCACCAGCAGTTGGTCGTCGGTCTTGTACTGTCCGCGCAGCGACAAAATCCCGATCGGCAGCGTAAAATGCTCCTCGGAGATGAGATAGATGACAGGCGCGAGAATTTCGTTCCATTTGCCCATGAACGTAAAAACCGCGAGTGTCGCGAGCGCCGGCTTGCACATCGGCAAAAACACGCGCCAGTATATTTGGAACGGATTGCAGCCGTCCAGCTTGGCCGCTTCCTCATAATCCTTAGGGATGCTCAGGAAAGCCTGCCTCATCAGGAAAATGGCAAACGGCTGGCCCAGCCACTCCAAAATCCACAGCGGCGTCAGCGAGTCGAGCATCCCTAAGTTTTTGAAAATGATAAACTGCGGGATGATCGTCACGATTCCGGGAATCATCATCGTCCCGAGCACGATCATGAACAGCGTATCGCGAAACGGAAAGCGCAGCCGGGCAAAGGCAAAGGCGATCATCGAGCTGGAGAGTAGCGTGCCGACTACGGACAGTACCGCGACGATCACGCTGTTGACCGTGTAGCTGCTGAAGTTCGCCTGCTCCCACACTTGCGGGTAGTTGCTCCACTTCACAGGATCGGGCACCCATTCCGGCGGAAATTGCATGTACTGCTTGTACGTTTTCAACGAGTTGAACACCGTCGTCAAAAACGGCACGACCATAATCAAGGTGCTGACGAGAACAAACAAGTATCCCAGAACTTTATGGAGAGGAAAACGCTTTTGCATGGCTACCTCCTTTTCCTCCGCGCACGCCATCGTAAATTAATCATAGTGAACCCATTTCTTTTGCAGCTTGAATTGCAGCAAAGTAATCGCCAGCAAAATGAGGAACAGCACCCAGGCGATCGCAGAGGCGTAGCCCATCTTGTAAAAGCTGAAGGCTTGCCGGAACATGAGCAGCATCAGGACGAGACTCGCGTTGTTCGCGCCGCCCGTAGACCCGGCCTCGGTGGAGCCGCCCGTCATGACGAAAATTTGCTCGAAATTTTGAAACGAGTAGATCGTGTTCAAAATGATGACGAGAAACGTCGTGCCGGAAATCATCGGAACGGTGACCTGCCAAAATTTTTGCCAGGCGTTCGCGCCGTCAATCGACGCTGCCTCGTACATGTCATGGGAAATCCCTTGCAGCCCGGCCAAAAAAATAATCATCATGTAGCCGACCGACTTCCAGATCGCGATGAGCACGAGCACCGGGATGACCCACACTTCGTCAATCAGCCAGTTTTGCGGCGCGATGCCGAATTTGGCGAGGATGGCATTGGCAAAGCCGATCCGCTGGTTGAACACCGCATCCGCCACATACGCGATCACCGTCCACGACGAGATCACGGGCAAAAAGTGCGCCATCCGAAACAGCTTCAGCCCTTTCAGCTTCTGGTTCAGCGCGACTGCCAGCAAAAGCGCCAGAAACGTCTTGGCCGGAACGTACAACAGCGTGAAGTAGACCGTGTTCCACAGCGCCTGGTAAAACAGCGGGTCGGCGAACAGCTTTTCGTAGTTATCCAGCCCGGTCCACTTCGGCGGATTCAAAATATCGTAGTCGGAAAAGCTGAAGTAGAGCGAGGCAAGCGAAGTCCCCAGGACAAACACGAGAAAGTGGACCAGGTAGGGGGAGACGAGCAGCAGCCCCCATCTCCCCTCGCTGTCCAGCCAGTTTCGTTTCTGCTTCGTTTTCACATCAGGCTGTGCCTGTAGCTTGTTTGGTAGCTCCAACATCGTTGGCTACACTTCCTCCCTGATGGTTTGCTACTGCTTCTTGAAAAACTCATCCAGAACTTTTTGCACGCCCTCGTCTGTCTTGGTGATGTAGTCGTCCACGCTCATCTTGTCCATAAACAGCTCGGCCAGATTGTCCGTGACGACCTTCAACCATTCCGCGAAAACGGCGTTAGTGTCGACCGTGCCCGCGAACTCCAGGCTGTCGAGGAAAACTTGCTTGTTGTCCGGCTTGATGCTCGGGTTCAGAAACATCTCGGAGTTCGCCACCGATTTTTTCACCGGAATCGCTTCCCCTACCTCTGCCCATTCTTTTTGCGCCTCGTCCGACGTCGTCCAGTACGTGATCCATTCCTCGGCCGCTTTTACTTTTTGCTCCTCGGCTTTCTTGTTGATGACCCACGAGTTGGCGATGACTGGCGCGAACCGTTTGCCATCCGGACCTTTGGGCAGCGGCGCCACATCGTAGTTCAAGCCGGCTCCGTTCATCGAGGTCGTAGCCGCGTAAATGTCGATCTGCATTGCGGTCGCTCCGCTCAAAAACACTTTGAAGTTGCTCTGGAACGCCTTCAATTCGGCCGGGTTCGGGAACAGCTTGCGCTTCATGCCGTCCGCCATCCACTCCACCGCTTTTTTGTTTTCCGGAGAATTGACGATCGACTGTGTCATCGTCGGATCGAGCACGCCGCCGCCGTACGCTTTCATGATGTTAAACGCCCCGCGGGAGCTGCCGAAAAACGTAAAGCCGTACTGCTTCACCGCATTTTTGTCAAAGGCGGGGTCGTCTGCATTTTTCCCGTTAGCATCGAGCGTCAGCTTGGCGGCTGCCGCCTTCAGGTCATCCCACGTCCAGTCTGCCGTCGGATACGCGACTCCGGCCTGGTCAAACAAATCCTTGTTGTAGAAAAGCGCCCCTACCTGAATGCCCTGCGGCACGCCCCAGTATTTCCCCGAGGCGTCCTTGTTGAACTCCACGCCGAGCACCTCGTCCTTGTTGACTTCCTTCGTGACGTAATCGGTTATATCGCGAATCGCCCCGCGCTGCGCAAAGCCGAATACTTTCGTCCCGTCGCTTTGCCAGATGTCTGGCGCGTTTCCTGCGGCAATCTGCGTCGTCAGCTTCTGGTAAAAGTCCTCGTAAGGAGCCGTCACGGTCTTGATTTTGATATGCGGGTGCGACTGTTCGAATTTTGCGATAATTTCCTCCATCTTTTTCTTCGTAGGCGGATCAGAGGTGTAACCCATGTACAATTCCACCTGGTCCCCCTGCTGCGTCGAAGATTGGCTGCTACATCCGCCGACGAGCAACGCCGCTGCCAGACTGGCGATTCCTGCTGCTGCTAGAAACCTGCTTTTTTTCATGGAAAACCTCCCATTTTCGAAAAGATGCATACTTGTACAAAAAATGATTGCTCTGTCCTGCTCTTACGCGCTGCAGCGGATCGAGCCAGGCTTCGTATTGGCGTCTCGTTCCGTCCGCCAGTTGCTACAGTTGCTGGTTAGCGACACGCCCGTGGACAGCCAATCGCCCCGCACTAACGACAACTCCCCCTCGTCCTGTATGAAGCGCGCTTCATTTGCGAGAATTTACTGTCAATTCGTTACATACCTGTATTATAGACTCTTGAAATAAAATATCAAGATATTAACGTAATCGTAAAATAAAATTTCAAAACAAACATTTCGACATTCTTCTCCCTGTTTCTTTTCCTGTGACGAAGCGGCTCGAACGCGCAGCTCGGCCCGGCCTGCCCTGTTTTCGCCAGCAAAAAGAGCAGGAAACGAACCGCTTGATCGCCCTCGTTTCCTGCCCTGAAGCCTTATCTTACAATCCTGTAATTTTGTGTAAGGTAATTCGATTTCTTCTTTTCTCGCCTTTGTTTACGATTTTCCTATTGTCATAAAAAAGGAGGATCACTGTTTGTGGACGCCATGGAGATGAATATTCATGCTTTCCGATTGATTAATGACCTGGGTAAGCAGTACCCGGCACTCAATCCCGCGTTTTACGCCATTGCCGAGTACACCGTGTACGCCCTGGCCGTCTGCGTGCTTCTGTACTGGCTGACGCGCAGCTACCACAATCGCGTGATGGTGGTTTGCGCCGCGGTCACGTTTGCGCTTGCGGAACTGCTCGGAAAAATCGCAGGCAGCCTGCACGCCAACAACCAGCCGTTTGCCGAGCTGGCGAATGTGAATCAGTTAGTGCAAAAAGCGGTGGACAATTCCTTCCCCAGCGACCATACGATTTTGTTTTTTTCCTTTTGCATGAGCTTCTGGCTGTTCAAAAGAAAAGCAGGCATTCTTTGGATGCTGCTGGCAGTATGCGTAGGGCTTTCCCGCATCTGGGTAGGCGTGCACTATCCGGCGGACGTCATCGTCGGCGCCTTAATCAGCATCGGCTCGGCCTTGACCGTTTTTATGGTGGTACCACGGCTATCCTTCGTGCACAGCGCGCTGGCTCTGTACGAAAAAGCCGAACGGGCTGTTTTGCCCGCCCGGCTTAGCTCCAAAGACTTTTGAGAAAAGCGAGCCCAAAACACTCTGTTTTTGCAAAGTGCTTTGGGCTCGCTTTGTCGTTTGCTAGCGGATTTTGCCGAGCGTAATCAGGCCATAAACCAGTTGGATCACGATGCCGCCCACCACCACAGGCACAAACCACATGCCAAACCAGCTTCCCCAGCCCATCGCAATCGAAATCGCTTCCAGCAAAATGACAGAAAACACAATGACGCATATATTTTTGAGCTGGTTCACGATTTTTCGGCTTTGCAAGTAAAACTGCTCCGCGTTTGCTTCGTTGAACCGCTTCGGATAGTTATAAACTTCCGGATGCTTTTCCAGCGCCTGCATCAATCCAAACAGCAATGCCCCAATCCCTGGCAAAATGAGCAGCTCCCACTTCGAGCCCCAGCGATCCACTTCTCCTGCTCCGTTAAAATGAGCAGGCACCTTGTCAGGAAGATCGCCCCACAGCAACAGGAGAGAAACGATTCCCCCGATGTAAAAGACCGCTCCCAAAATGTCCCAGATCCATTCGCTTTTGGTCTTTGCGATGTTCAGCTTCGGACGCCCCCACCAATCGGCCATGCCTGTCCCTCCTTCAGATCGTCCATCCAGATTGACTTTTCTAAAATTTGGAGATAAGATTCATCCCATTCAGCCTATTGCGAACTATTCGACCCAACAAACCGTGAAAAAGAGGGGATTTCATGTCACACCCACCTAATCATAATTGGCTGGCCAGCCAAAATCAACAAGCCCACTTCCGATGTTACATCGATTCACCCCAAGAGCAGCAAAAGCTTTATAAACGAACGCTGGCCATCGTCGTCATCTCGCAAATTTTCGGAGGGGCGGGACTTGCGGCAGGCGTCACCGTCGGCGCTCTGCTCGCCCAGGAGATGCTCGGAACAGACAGTCTCGCAGGCATTCCCGCCGCGTTGCTCACGCTTGGCTCCGCCTTGGCAGCGCTGTTTGTCGGCCGACTCTCGCAACGGTTCGGCCGCCGCTTCGGGCTGGCAGCAGGGTTCCTCGCAGGAGGCATCGGCGCAGTCGGAGTCATTCTCGCTGCGGTGACACAGCATATCTGGTTGCTGTTTGCCTCGCTGCTCGTATATGGCGCCGGAACGGCCACCAATCTGCAAGCCCGCTACGCCGGAACCGATTTGGCCCAGCCCCGGCAGCGCGCGACCGCCGTCAGCATCGCGCTCGTCTCCACGACCTTCGGCGCTGTAGCCGGACCGAATCTGGTGGAAACGATGGGCCACTTCGCCAGCTCGATTGGCGTGCCGCCACTGGCCGGGCCGTTTATTTTGGGCGCTGCGGCTTTCCTCTGTGCCGGGCTGGTCTTTTTATTCCTGCTCCGCCCGGACCCGCTGCAGGTCGCCAAAGCCATCGCCGAAGCGCAAGCAGAGGAACAGAAAGCCTCTGCGGACATCCCGGGAAGCCTGCCTGCCGCCGACAGTCGCGGCATCATCGTCGGCGCGACCATCATGATTTTGACCCAGATCGTCATGGTCGCGATCATGACCATGACGCCCATCCATATGAAGCACCACGGGCACGGCTTGAGCGAGGTCGGCCTCGTGATCGGCATTCACATCGGAGCCATGTACCTTCCCTCGCTGCTGACCGGGGTTCTCGTGGACAAAATCGGCCGCACAGCCATGGCCTTTGCCTCCGGTGTCACCTTGCTTGCGGCTGGCCTGTTGGCTGCACTTGCCCCGGCCGATTCCATGACGCTGCTCATCGTTGCCCTTGCCTTGCTGGGGCTGGGCTGGAATTTTGGCCTCATCAGCGGTACTGCCCTGATCGTGGACGCAACCCACCCCGCTACCCGGGCCAAAACCCAAGGAACCGTCGACGTCCTGATCGCCCTGGCTGGCGCATCGGGCGGAGCGCTTTCCGGCATGGTCGTCTCCGGCGCCAGCTACGCGACGCTCTCGCTTGGCGGCGGCTTCCTCTCCCTGCTGCTCGTCCCGGTGCTGATCTGGTCGAGACGGAAGCAGAGGCAGATGGAGGTTCAAGCGGAGCAGTCGTTGCGTCAGTGAGTCCGTTCACAGTCAACACTCGACTGACCGCCGCTTTTTTCGCCTCGCTGCTCGCTGTGCAAGACCGGAACGTCGAGTCGAGGAATTGGCGCAAAAAACGGTCGCGCACGGCGGCAAGTTGCTCACGCCGATTCGCGAGTATTGCGGATTACCTGGGAGAAAAGCCTTTTGAAACAGTTTTACTGTGCTGTGAAGATCCGTTCGGGGGGGCAGCGCGAAATTTACAGGGGCCTCTACAAGCTAACCAATTCTTCCGTGGCTTACTGAGTTTTTCCCACAGAAAAAGAGGCAGAGCTTGTTCTGCCTCTTTTCTTTTTCCTGGGCCACGGAAAGTTAGCCGAGCTTGCTGCCGGAGACGTCTTCTATGACAATTCCGTTTAGCTTGAGGTTGACCGGATTGGCAATCGTGTCGCCCACCGGGCATGTCCGCTCCAAAAACTGAATGAAGGCTTCCACCTGCTCTTTGGCGGCATCGGTCTTGATGTGAAAGGTGTAGCGAATCTCGGAATACCCACGGCGCACGTCGGATTTGTTCATGAAGCCATCCGTATCCAGATCGCCTTCGACCTCCACCCAAAAATCGTCGAGATGAACCCCAAACTTTTTCGCATACACGCGAGCCACAATCGACTGACACGCGCCCAGCGCGGACAGCACCAGCTCGACAGGATTCATCGCGGTATCCGTTCCGCCAAGGCTTTTCGGCTCATCGACAGTGACCTCAAAATTTCTGGAACGCGCCTTGACGACCATTCCTTCCTGCAAATGGGCGGTGGCTTTGAATGTTTCTACTGGCATGCTCAGCACTCCCTTTCAGATCGTTTGTGTGTTATTTTGAATTTTAGCACACTTTTCCGATTTGTATTATATGAATTATTGCGAAAGGGCTGAAAAAAACAGAAAAACGACTATCGTTTGACCGGTCTGCCTATATGTAGTGCGACCGAACAAAGATCATCGTTTTTTCTCTTTAACTACAAGGAGCTATAGCGAGATATATTCAATCCCAGAAGAACGTCTTTCCTTGCTTCTCCCCTGCAAAGGATTAGTAACCCGGTTTTATTTTTTTAAGGGCTGTCTGGCGATACTGAACAGGTGTCAAGTATGCCAGCGTTCCGTGAATCCGATGCTTGTTAAACCAGTTGACGTAATCGTATAGCTCCAATTCCAGATGACGAAGGCTTTGGAAGCTCATCTGGTTGATGAACTCCGTTTTCATGATTTTGTAGGTGGCTTCAGCCACGGCGTTGTCATAAGGACAGCCTTTCATGCTGAGAGATCGACCGATTTCAAAGGTCTCCAGAAGCTCATCCATCTTTTCATTTTTAAACTCACTGCCACGATCCGTATGAAACCACTGTCAGATCACTAACGACGAAGCGTTTGGATTCCGTTTGCTCAAACTCACGATCCAGGACATTCTTCGTCGTCGCTTCATTGCAAGCCGTTTTATTGGGCTTATACTGAGCTATGGTGTAGGTGGAGACCAGCCCCTGCTCTTTCATGATTCGGCCAATTCGACGTCTGGTAGCGACCAAGCCGCGTTCTTGAAACTTGAATTTGAGTTTGCGAGTACCATAAGCTTTGCGGTTTTTGTGGAAAATCTCCACAATCGCTTCGGTGATCTCGTCTTCTTTTGGTGATTCTTTCGCTTCATAGTAGAACGTACTTCTTGCGATTTGCAGGACGTCGCACATTGCTGATACCGAGTATTTATCACGATTGTTCCGGATGATTGATCCATCGGTCTAAAGCCGAGGCGGTGAGGTCATATTCCTCCACAATCGCCGCTCTGGGTTTCCCATTTTCATAGAGCTGCACCATTTGTTTTTTGAATTCGGATGCAAACGTACGTCGTTGTTGTTTGGGCTTTGTAGAGATCCGCTCCTTAGTTTAATAGGTTTATTCTACAAGCCCTTATTTTTTCTGTCCAACTTAGTGTAACCGATCCAAGAAGCAACTTTATTTTGTAAAGGCATGCCATATACTCACAAATATCCAGTATATACACTATAGTTTAATCGTTTTACGACATAAACAAGAAAGATCAGCCTTTAGGCTGACCTTTCTTGTTTAAAAAATGAATTCACAGGCATTTTCTATTCGATTAGCACAGAACTTGTTCCATAACCTTCATTCATTTAATCAGTAATTTTTTTAGCTCAAAAATAGTTGCCTCTGATAACAAGATAAGCCTATCGTTATTAACAACCAAAAAACTTAAACCTGCAGGTATTCTAAGTTCTGTAGAAGGGTCACTTATACCTACTGCTTTTACTACATCATTTTCATTTAAGTCTGGGATATCTATTTTATATAATCTATAAAAAGAGAGAGAGTTATAGCATGTCGCTGTAATCTCATATAATGGATTTTTTAGTTCATATTGATATTTCTTATAGTTTTTAAGTCCTTTTGATGAAAAAAAGTCTTTTTTGATTATAATTTCATCTCCAATAAATTTTTGCCCTGTTGGATATTCAGAAGCATCATTCCATGAATTTGCAAATCCTAAAAGCTTCTCAACTTTCCACGTTCCATAGAAATATTTTTCAGTTTCACTATCCAAATTTATACGTTCTACAGTACAATATTCAGTGGTATTTTTTGGAATAATAGACTCATCCGTTTCAGGTTTAGGCTCATTAGAAGTATTTGGATTTGATGTCATTTCAACATTTCACAAGCCGATGCTAGCATCGACATTATCATGATACAAACCAATAATATTTTTTTCATATTTCACACTCCTGTTTATTTTTTGATTGTGTCACAATCTCTTCAGACATCATATGGCTCTTTACTGCGTATCATTTTTTTGCGGTGATAGCAGGATTCAATATGTCAAAACACTCCCGTACGCACTTCATTTGCGTATTTTGAAAAGCTTACCATTAAGCCATTATTGCTTGGCTTTGCCCAAAAGCTCTCCATTGGAGCGTTATCCCAACAGTTCCCTTTCTGGCCCATGGAACACCGATAGCGAAACATCCTTTGATAATCGTTTGAGCACTATCGGCTCACGACGTTTATTATATTCACCTGTTATGACGTTTTGGCATACAAAAAAGTTCTGGGGATTTTTTCCTGAATATTTTCGGGTTCTCAAGCTCCGTCTCTGCTATTCCTTCGCATTAATTCGCTTCTGCTTACGCAAGCATACAAAAAAGGCCCTCGCATTTGGTATTATCCCCTTACGGTAGACAGCGAGAAAAGCCCTCATGGTATCATGAGAGGAACACTGTTGACCGGAGGGGATTTTTTATGCCACCACATAAAGGGCAAAAGCAGCAGCGGTATGACGAAGGAACAAAGAGGGAAGCTGTACGGCTGCGGGTAGAGGAGCAATGGAGCTACCCGATGATTATGGAAAGCACAGTTTACCGCCAAGGCAAAAGCCGCTGACCCTGCTTGTCATACTCCTTTTTTGGGCAACCTATTATCTTTGGGTTTATTTCGAAAAAAATAACAAGTGAGACAAAAACGGATGAGCTCGCCGCCACCCCTGGCGTTTCGTGTATATGACAATAAGCAGAGACGTCGTCTCCAGCGTGACCCCGTCGGCTCGTATCGCTTCTGGCGTTCGCGTACGACAATAGCAGAGACTGCAACTGCACTTCCGCCGCTGTTTTTCTTGCACGCGATTGCTTTTGCTGGATATGATAAGAAAAGAAGGACAAGCGGATATGAACAGCGAGGAGTGGAGCTATGTTTATCAACCAACCGACAGATACAAAGCGCGACCGCATTCCCCCTAACCAAAAGCAGACGACAGGCTTTCCGGTATTGCACTATGGAGAGGTTCCCGAATATACGGACCTCGCTACCGAGTGGAGCTTCCGCCTGTTCGGACTCGTCGAGGAAGAAGTCACGCTCACCTATGAGCAAATGATGGCTCTGCCAAAAAGCGAAGTCACGAACGACATTCATTGCGTGACGGGTTGGAGCAAGCTGGACAACAAATGGGAAGGCATCCCGGTGGAAGAAGTGCTGAAGCTGGTAAGAGTCAAGCCGGAAGCGAAGTATGTCATGCTGCACGCCGAGCACGGCTGGACGGTGAACATGCCGCTGGCCGACTTCATGAAAGCCGGCAATCTGTTCGCCACCAAGCACAATGGCGAGGACCTGACACCTGAACACGGCTGGCCGCTGCGTTTCGTCCTCCCGCACCTCTACTTCTGGAAAAGCGCAAAGTGGGTGCGCGGTGTCGAGTTTTTGGAGAAGGACAAGCAAGGTTTTTGGGAGAAAAATGGATACCATATGTATGGTGATCCTTGGAAAGAACAAAGGTTCGCATGGGATTGATTGAGGTTTACAGGGGCGGGAGACCGCCTCTTTATTTTTTCGATGAGTTTCATTCACATCGTACGCAGCTACCGAGACGAGTTGCTGCTTTTTTGCAAGTGCCGCCAACAAAAAAACCCCCGCCAAACAGCGAGGGTCCTTTCCAAAGCTCCACAACTCCACCACTAACACTTATTTCCCCACACGCAGCAGCGCGTGGTCTACCTTGATGCACAAATCTTGCACAACCTCGATGTCTTCCGCGCGGACAAGGCTCGCCGCCTCTTCGTTGGCGATTCCTTGCTGCATCCAGAACACCTTTGGCTTGTGCTTCATTTTCAGCGCATCCTGGGCGACAGGCAAAATGTCCTCGCTTTTGCGGAACACGTTCACGATGTCCACCTGCTGATCCAGCTCTTGCAGGCTGGCGACGGCTTTTTCGCCCAGAACGGTTTCTCCGGCGATGACAGGGTTGACCGGGATGATGCGGTAGCCGGCATTTTGCATGGCCTGCGCCACCATGTAGCTGGTGCGGTCCGGTTTGTTGGACAGTCCTACCACGGCGATAGTCTTCGCTTCCTCAAGCAGTTGACGACGGGTTTCGTTGCTAGGATTTTGGCTCATGTCAAAACACTCCTTCTCTTTTTCGGTTTAGGATTGGCTGCGGCCTGCGACAAACTCGGCAATCGTGCGGGTCATGACGCCTGTGCCGCCAGCGGGCTGCATATCGCCTGCTGTAGCGGTGTACGCCGTACCGGCGATGTCCAGATACACCCATGGCGTATCGCCGACGAATTCCTGCAGGAACACGCCGCCGATGATGCCGTGACCATAGCGCCCGCCCGAGTTTTTCAGGTCGGCAAAACGGCTCTTGTTCAGGCTGCGGTACTCTTCAAACATAGGCAACTGCCACAGACGCTCGCCAGCGGTGTCTGCTGCGCCAAGCAGCTCGTTCATGAGCGCCTGGTTGTTCGTCATTGCCCCGGAGCAGTAATGTCCGAGAGCGACGACGATGCCACCTGTCAGCGTAGCGGCGTCGACGATGCACGACACGCCCTGCTCTTTTGCATACGTGATGCAGTCAGCCAAAACGAGGCGGCCTTCCGCATCTGTCGTGATGATCTCGACCGTTTTTCCGCTCATGGTCGTAATCACGTCGCCAGGGCGGAATGCCGTGCCGGATGGCATGTTTTCCACCGTTCCGATGACGGCGAGCACGTTGACCTTCGGCTTCATTTGGCCTAGCGCTTCCAGTGCGCCGATCATCGCAGCCGCGCCGCCCATGTCCGACTTCATGTCTTCCATGCCCGCTACCGGCTTGATGGAGATGCCGCCTGTATCGAATGTCACGCCTTTGCCGATCAAGCCGATGACGTCGTCCCATGTCTCTCTGCCCTGATATTTGACCGCTACCACGTACGGCGCAAGCTCGCTGCCTTTTGCGACGCTGAGGACGCCGCCCATGCCCAGCTCTTCCAGCTTCGCTTTATCCAGCACCTCCACCGTCATTCCGTAGCGCTCCGCTACGGCGACTGTCGCATCTTTCAAGGCGCGCGGCGTCAAGTAGTTGGCAGGCTCGTTCACGAGCGTGCGCGCCAGGTTGGTGCCGGAAACGAGCGCACTGCCGCGCAGCACGCCTGTCTGCACGGCGCTTGCGGCGTCATCGGCAGCCAGAATCCGCACGGTTGCGATCGGCGGAAACTCCCGCTTCGCTTTTTGGCGGTAGCCTTCGTAGTTGTATTCAGCCAGTCCGAACGCTTCCGTCACGGCCTGGGACAGACGCTCCGCGCTCATGTGCTCGGTTGTCGGCAGGTCAATCGCGACGATTTTCGCTTTGCCTTTGGAAGCGACCGTTTTTGCTGCCCGTCCCCACGCATTGCGCGCTGCGACAAAGTCAAACTTGGCCGGCTCGCCCATGCCGACGATGAGCAATTTTCTCGCGGCGATCCGGTTCAAACCATGGATCACCGTTACCTCTTTTGCTTCGCCCGTAATCTCTCCTTCTTGCTGCAAACCGCTGAGGCTTCCGGCAAAAGCCGCTTCCAGCTCCGGGTACACCTGGGAAAGCTGCTCCCCTTTCCAAAGCGGCACGACCAGCTCGTCGCATGCGTAGCTCACGAGCTGCGAGCGTTTTTCTACGGTTACTTCCATATACTCTTCCCTCTTTCGCTGTGATAGGATACAATTATGGGCACATTTGTGTTTTTAACACGATGTGTCTACAAACAAGCGCAAGGATGGAAACGTCATGGCTTTCGCCTCTGCGTACGGGATGGCATCCTGATCCGGCAATACAGCCTCGCACTTCTCTATGTAACGAAGCACTTCCTCTACGTCTAGCCCCCAATGCACGGGTCCGTAGCGGGACAAATACTTCCGCGCATTGCCAAACATCCAGCGAGCGCCTTTCAAATTGCCGTATTCGAGATGGTACAGTCCGACTGATAGTTGCAGCAATCCTTGCAAAAACTTATCGGATTTGTCCTCCATCCAGATGTCTTCCAGCAGATCGTGGCATTCGTAGTACTCCCCTTCATTGAACTTTTCAATGAACTGCAAATACTGCGCGGGATACTCCATGGATGCACGCCTCCGTTTCACACCTGCTTTTTTCCAAAAAAGCTGCCTCGCGAAGAAGCGCCTGCACGTATATGGCTGACCTTCCAACCAGGAGCTTTCCTTATGGTACCACAGATTGGCAACGCTTAAAATCCAAACGAAAACTTCACGGATTAAGACAACGCCCTTCTGTTACAATAATCAAGAGAAGCGTACAGTAGAAAGGAATGGATTTTCCGTGGCGGATATTCTCGAAAACTTCCCCTTATGGGCTGCACTAATTGCCATAGGAATCGCCCAATTTATCAAAATTCCCCTCCATTTTTTTGCAACGAAAACATGGCAATGGTCGCTGTTGCTCAGCACTGGCGGTATGCCCAGCTCCCACTCCTCTGCCGTGACCGCACTGTCGACCGCTGTTGGGCTGCGGGAAGGCTTTTCCAGCAACATGTTTGCTATCTCCGCCATTCTCGGCGTGATCGTCATGTTCGATGCCGCAGGCGTTCGCCGTCATGCCGGTATGCAAGCCGTTGTCTTAAACAAGCTCGTGGACGAATTTAACCACCTTCTGGGAGGCATGAAATCGTTAAAAGTGCGCCCGAACCAGGAAAAAGCGAAGAAGCTGAAAGAGCTGCTCGGCCATCAGCCGATCGAGGTGCTGATTGGCGGATGGCTCGGCGTCATGATCGCATTGTTGGTGCAGCCGTTTTTTTAGGACGTTTCCACAGGGGGGATTCACATGCGTATCGTTTCCATCTGTCCGAGCAATACGGAAATCCTCTATTATTTAGGTCTGCATGAGCACGTAGTGGGGCTGGACGATCACTCCGACTGGCCTCCCGAATGGCAGCACTTGCCCCGCGTCGGCCCCGACCTCTCCATCGACATGGAGCGGGTAGTTGCGCTCCAGCCTGATCTGGTCGTCGCCTCGCTGAGCGTCCCCGGCATGGAAAAAAATGTGGAGGCGCTGCGGGAGCGAGGAATCCCGCATATCGTGCTGAATCCGTCGCGAATCGGCGAAATCGCCGCTGACATCAGGCTGGTCGGCGAAGCGACAGGCTTTCACAAGCAAGCCGAGCAGCTTGCGGCTTCCTTTGACGAAAGAATAGAAAGCATCCGACAACAGACCGCTGCCTTTTCCCGCCGCCCTAAGCTGTACTGGGAATGGTGGCCCAACCCGATCTACACCCCGGGCCGGGAAAACTGGCTGACAGACGTGAGCGAGATCGCCGGGGCCGTCAATGTGTTCGCCGACTTTCCCGTCGCCAACGTGAAGGCGACGCGGGAGATGGTGCAGGAGCGCGACCCTGACCATATATGCGTCGTCTGGTGCGGGATCGAGCTTCGGCGCATCAAGCCGGAAACGATCACGAGCCGCCCGGAGTGGAGCGACATGACAGCGATTCGCCAGGGCCAGGTTCACTTGCTGGAGGAAGGGCTGTACTGCCGTCCGTCTCCCCGCATTCTCGACGGGCTGGAGCAGCTCGTCAAGCTGATTCATACATAAGCCAAGGCTGCGCCGCCAATCCGCGTACTTGCCAGCCAAGCCAAAAAACGTTCAAAGCCATCGCCTTGAACGTTTTTTTCTGTTTGCTTTCCTACCGCCGTTGCGGTATTTTTTGTCTTCGCTTTCGTTATGCAGTTGTTTTGGTCCGGGCATCTAGTTGGCTACTTCCGCCATCGCGGCGATACCCTTTTGGTTCAGGTTGTTGAGAAAAGCCTCGGTCAGCTTTCCTTCCCCGCGTCTGACGATATATACATCGACTGATTTTTTGCCCCATTGGTTGAATACGTCTTGCTTCGTCTCGAAGTACAGGTCGATCTTGTGTCCGCGAATCGCTCCGCCCTTGTCCGCCACAACCCCGTATCCGTAGCCTGGTATGTACAGGATCGTTCCCAGCGGGAAAATGCGCAAGTCGGCGGCAATCGTCGAATAGTCGTCCCGGCGAACCTTCACGCCCGAGTACGTAATCCCGTAGGACGGGTCGGAAGGTTTTTTTCCGGTCGACTCGAACCCGGCGTAGTAGCCGGTCGCGACGACGCGAACTTTTGGGTATTGATCGAGAACTACATCCGCTTTATCAATGACTTGAGTGAGTGAACTGGCCGATACTGTCCGTTTTTTGACGACCCGTTGCCCCTCTTTGATTTCCTTGATTCCGAAGGTGGATTGGAGATTGTGGTCTCCTACCACGTTGTAGCCGTATCCATCGCTTGCAAACGCCGTCAAGACCAGGATGAACAGCGCGAGGATACTTACGAACTGCTTCCCATTCATTTCTTGGTAAACCTCCTCTCGGTTCTAGTCATGTCCCGAAGAGGAGAAAACTATACACAAATTTTGGATTGTTTCAGAAAGATTCAGTATGTTTCTTCATGGCAAAAGAAAAACAGGCCCTCAAACAAGGCCTGTCTTGCATCCGCTAAAACATCCGGTATCCTTTTTTGCGCAGGGTGGAAATCGTCCAGCCGCTGCCGACAGTCCCTGCCATTCCGCAGCCGAGAATCACGGCATCCCAGACGCCGGGAACGATCTTTTGATAGATCAGCGCCCCTACGACCACGCCAACTCCGATCACGACTGGAAGCCATGTCGTTTTCAAAATCATGTTTAAAATAAACCCAATGCCAAAACCGAGCACGGTGAACAAAACGATGGAAACCATAAATTGCAATAAGCTCATCGACCGCAAGACCTCCTGCCATCGTCTCCGGCTTTGCCTTTTTTCGGTCGGCAAATCAAAGGAGGACGGGCTGTTTTCGCCTTTTAGTGTAGCAAAAATGGCAGATACAGGTCAATACGAACAACCGCCGCGAGCGCAAACGAAAAGAACCGCCGGGTCCCCTGACGGCTCTTGCTCTATGCAACAACGGTGTGTGCTATTTGTTCGTGGATACTGCTTCCTGATGAACGTCTTTTCCTGCGCCATCACAGTTCGGGCAATTTTCCGTGCCACCCAGGAGCAGTTGGAAATACCCTTGGCCATGGCAGTACGGGCATTGTTCTTGGTTATGTCTCATGATGAGCTCCCCTTTCTCCATACATGCTCCGTTATTAATTGCATGTATTTTCAGATTATTTCGATGTATCTAACTATAGCAGAACAGAACCGTTCTTCACAACACAGTTTTTCTCCGATATCGCAGAAAAAACCGCGATGTAAGCGGAAACATCGCGGTTTAGCTTTCCTATTCTCAGCCTTGCTTGAAGATTTTATAGGAGGTGTACTGAAAGACGGGATCAATCTCATAGGATTGCCCTTCCATGCCTTCCTCCCGTCTTGTATAGCCAGGCAAAATAATTTTCAAGTATGTAGAAGAAAGCGGGTCATCCATCAGCTCGCGAATCGGCAAAAATCGCGCCTCGACAATTTCGCCCTCCTGTGGACGAGGTTCGCCGCTCACGTAATCCATCCAGAAAACGACCATGTTGTCGCTGATCGACTCGCGAATGACGCCCGAGCGGATGCCCGCGATCTGCCGCACGACAGCCTTGACACCCGTTTCTTCCAAAACCTCGCGCGCCGCTGCCTCGTCGACCGTCTCGCCCTCCTGCACAAACCCCGCCGGAAACGACCATTGTCCCTTCAGCCCGCTGTACGCTTTTTTGACTACCAGCGCTTCTTCCCCGCGGATGACGATCCCGCAGGCTCCCAGCCACACTTTTCCTTCGCGCATGCTGCTCGCTTCCTTTCTCCTCCAAGCTTTCTGTCCCACTTTTGATTGTACACGAAACCCCCGGCAATCGCTCGCCGGGGGTACCAGATCAATCGTCGTCGTCATCCAGAAGCCCATTGTCAATCATGTAGCGCAGATTTTCCCGATCCCTCTCCCGGCCCTTTTCCTTGAGCCGATCGATGGCAGGCAGGATGAGAATATCTACCTCACGCTGTACAAGCCATGCCAGGTCGTGCCGCCCTTGCTCTTCCAAAAAAGCGCCCACTTCCATCAACGCATTGTACCGCTCCATTTCGTCGCGGGTCATCAGCCCTCTGACTTGAATGCTCGCGTGACGCATCGCTTACAGCTTCACCTTTTTCAGCGCAAGGCCGACGCCGCCGATTTTGTACAGGTAGCGCAGGTCGCTTGCCTTTTTCATCATCGCTGCTGTGCTGCCAAACAGCTTTTTCGAGCCGACCTGGCCGATTCCTTCGCCTTTGCCGAGAGAGGCCAGCGTGCCTTGCAGATGCGGGACGAACTTTTGCGGAAGCTCTCCGCGAATGAGCGCGGCGAGGTTTTCTCCGAGCGTCTCGCCTTCCTGCACGGCGATTTGCGCTGTCGGCGGATACGGACGTCCTTCCTCGTTGAAAATGAGGGCGCAGTCGCCGACGACAAACACATTTTCATAGCCAGGCGCACGCAAGTATTCGTCTACCTTGACGCGGCCGCGCATGACCTCGAAGCCCGCTTTTTCCACGATGCTGTTGCCGCGAACACCCGCTGCCCAGACCACCGTTTTCGATTTGATCTCTTCCCCGGTCGCCAAAAGCACTCCATCCGGCGTGCACTGCTTGATCGGGGTGCCGATTTTGAACTCGATGCCTTTGCGCTCCAGCACGTCCATCGCGTACTGAACCAGCTCGGGATCGAAGCCCGGCAGCGCAGATGGCGCCGCTTCGATGCAATACACCTTGACCAGCTCAGGGTCCACGTCAAACTCCTGGCACAGCTCAGGCAGGCGATCGCCCAACTCTCCGCAAAATTCGATTCCCGTAAAGCCAGCGCCCCCGACCACGAAAGTCAGATAGTCAGTGCGGTGCGGCTCGTTTTTATATTTGGAAAACATGTACTCGATATGCTCGCGAATATGGCGGACGGCGTTGATGCTGCGAATGCTGAAGGCGTGCTCTTTCAGCCCTTCGATGCCAAACGTCTCCGGCTCGCTGCCAAGCCCGATCACGAGGTAATCGTACGTCAGCACGTCGCCGCTTTCCAGCGTGACGCTCTGTTCTTCCGGCTGGATCGACTGGACCGTGCCTTTGACAAACTGCACTTTGTCCTGATTCAAAAGCTTTTCCAGATTGACGCGCGCATGGTCAGCAGAAGCCGTGCCCGCAGCCGGCTCGTGCAGCCAGGTCGTGATGTAATGATAGTTGTGCTTGTTTACGAGCGTAATTTCCGCCTCGTTGTAATTCAGCTTTTTTTGAAGCTGCAACGTGGTCAGCAAACCGCCGTATCCTGCGCCAAGAATGAGGATTTTGGGTGTACTCATCGGTATCCCTTCCATTCATTGTTAATGGTAACCAGAGGAAGTTTGTGCGAAATTTCACGTAGGCTGTTACGTACTAAGATGCCCCAACGAATAAAAAATGACGTATCGAAAATGATTGCCTGTTATGTCCTAAAATCCAACCTGTGAAAAAAAGCACAAACTTGCAAACAACAAATGTGACAATTTCTTTACAGTCACCCTCATCTTATCGGGTGCTACCGTGATTTGCAAGGGTTTTTTGCCCAAGAAGCCGAATTTTCCCTGCTTTTTCTTCTTTCATTTGTTGGGTTATAATGGGTGGGGAGTTCGTTTTTCGACTATTCGGAGGTGCTTTCGATTGAATTTTCTGCAAAAGGACGAGCAAATCTACGACATTACGATCATTGGTGGAGGTCCTGCCGGTTTGTTCACCGCTTTTTACGGCGGCATGCGGCAGGCAAGTGTGAAAATCATTGAGAGCATGCCCCAGCTTGGCGGGCAACTGTCTGCTCTCTATCCGGAAAAATACATTTACGATGTAGCCGGGTTCCCGAAGGTTTTGGCGCAAGATTTAATCAATAATCTGAAGGAGCAGATTTCGCGTTTTCAGCAAACCGTTTGCCTGGAAGAGAAAGTGGAAAACGTAGAGAAAAAAGCGGACGATGTATTTGAAATCACTACGGACAAAGGCGTACACTACTCCAAGTCTGTCATCATCACAGCCGGCGTGGGCGCGTTCGAACCCCGCAGACTGGAACATCCGGATGCCGTCAAATTTGAAAAATCCAATCTGCACTATTTTGTCACCGACCTGAACTCCTTCAAAGGACAGCGCGTCGCCGTCGTTGGCGGCGGAGACTCCGCTCTCGACTGGTCTTTGATGCTCGAACCGATCGCGAAAGAAGTCCACCTCATCCACCGCAGAGACAAGTTCCGCGCCCATGAGCACAGTGTAGAAATGCTCAAGGCGTCCAAAGTAAACGTCACGACGCCTTTTGAAATATCCGCCCTTCACGGCGAAGAAAAAATCGAACGGATTACCCTCACGAACTGCACCACGAAAGAAGAGCGCGATCTGGAAGTCGACGCCGTCATCGTCAACTTCGGCTTTATCTCCTCGCTCGGCCCGATCAAAAACTGGGGGCTTGAGCTGGAAAAAGGCTCGATCGTCGTCAATTCCCGCATGGAGTCGAACATTCCTGGCATTTTCGCTGCAGGCGACATCGCCACCTATCCGGGCAAAGTCAAGCTGATTGCCGTCGGCTTCGGCGAGGCTCCTACCGCTGTCAACAACGCGGTGGCCTACTTCAATCCGGACGCCAAATTGCAGCCGGGGCATTCCTCCAGCATGGACAACTTCAAGTCTTGATCGTCCCAAACCGTTATGGCCGTCTTGCCGCGCGCAGGCGGTCACACTGCTTTGCTTTTTTACAATCACCCCGTCCTTGTGCTGCCTGTGCTGTTGCGGCGCAAGGATTTTTTTCGTTACGGCTACGAGCCAGGCGTGCGGGTGTACGCATAGCTGACGGCGTTCTGACACACAGTAGAAAAAGCAAAGCGATACGCATGCGCCTATGTTCTGGAGGGAAAAACCATGGACCACCTCTGCCCGGTTTGCAATGGATTGGCTTCTCTCTCGCAAGCTTGCCAACGCTGCGGCACCCTGCTCGCAGACGCCGGACGCCTGTACGACTACTACGGCGATTACAGCCCTTATCGGGAAATCGACGACGCCAAGCTGGACAACGGCTATCCGGATCGCCGCAACCACCAGTGCCTGCACACAGGCTGGTGCAGCTTTTGCCAGGCCGAACAAACCGTAGCTGTGCAGGAATGGACACCCGACAAGCTATTTTACGAGTAAACGAAAAACACGCAAGCATCCCGTCCCGTCCGCTTACGGATACGGGATGTTTTTCCTGCCTCGCTCCCTCTCCCATTTTTTTCTTCCCTTTTGCCAAATTCACGCTATAATATAAGGAATTATTTGTTAAAGGACGGAATCAACATGTAATGCGCAAACAGTCGACCCCCTGCACCTGTCACCTGGCATCACCTTTGAGGGGAGCGTCTTTTTATGAACAAATTAATCATGATGGTCGGCATTCCCGGCAGCGGCAAAACCCGTGCGGCAGAGCAGATCGCGAAAAAGGAACGGGCAGTGCTCGTCTCCACGGATGCCGTTCGGCTGGAGCTGTTTGGCGACGAAGCGAAGCGGCGCAAAAATCCGCTCGTCTTTCAGGCTGTTTACGCCCGTATCGGGCAGGCGTTTGCTGCGGGAAGCGACGTTGTCTTCGACGCGACCAATGTCGATCGGGACAAGCGGATAGCGGTTCTGGAGCGTTTTGCGCCAGCGATCGCGGAATGCTACTACTTGAATACGCCGTTTGACGTCTGCCTGCAACGAAATCAGGCGCGAAAAAGAAAGCTGGACGCAAGCGTGCTGGAAAAGTACCGCAAAAACCTGCATTTCCCGCTGCACCGGGAAGGCTTTTCCACGGTTCATCTGGTGCACGAGCCTGCTGCTTACGGCATGACCAAAGAAGCTTTTACCGCCTTGCTGCAAAGCGAGCCTGCCTACAACGAGCTGTTCGCTGCCTTGGGCAAGGTCTCGTTTTTTCAGCAAATGAAAGATTTTCCGCAAGACAACCCGCATCATCAGCACACGCTCTGCCGGCACACGTACCACGTCCTCGAGTACGTCAACACCTTTTACGAAGAGGACGACAAGCTGCTGCTGCAAATCGTCGCGCTGTTTCATGACGTGGGAAAATTGTACACAAAAGTGTTCAAGGAAGCGAAAGGCCACTATAGCTACTACAGGCACGAGTACGTCTCCAGCCAAATCGCCGCGCATTTTTTAAAGGAGCTGGGCTTCGCCGACGCGTTCGTCTTCCAGGCTGTCGCGCTGATCGAGATGCACATGAAAATTGCCTACGGCGGCGACGAAGGCGCTTCGGAGATTTACCATCTGGCAGGAGCGGACCTGCTGACGAAGCTGTACTTTTTCAAAGAGGCGGATCACTATGGAAAATAAGCAGACGACCTTTTACCGAAAGTATCCGCGCACCTTTCATCTGCCCTGGTCCAGAAGCAAAACCGACGACGATCGGATTTTGCGCGATACCTCTCACTTTGTCGGCAAAGAAATCGTCGTGACGGAAAAGCTGGACGGAGAAAACACCAGCCTGTACCGCGACTATATGCACGCCCGCTCGATTGACAGCCGCGACCACCCTTCCCGCCATTGGGTCAAAATGCTTCACGGCTCGATCGCCCACCTGCTTCCCCCCGGCTACCGCATCTGCGGGGAAAACGTGTTTGCCAAACATTCGATTGGGTACGCGGAGCTGACGAGCTACTTCTACCTGTTCTCCGTCTGGGATGACCAGAACGTCTGCCTCGGTTGGGACGATACCGTCGAGTGGGCGGAGCTGCTGGGTCTGAAAACGCCGCCTGTCCTCTACCGCGGCCCGTGGGACGAGGAAAAGGTGAAGGCGTGCTACACGCGGCAATCCGTGTTTGGCGGCGAGCAGGAAGGGTACGTCGTGCGGCTTACCGCTTCGTTTGCCTACGCCGATTTCAAATACAGCGCGGCGAAGTTCGTGCGCAAAAATCACGTGCAAACGGATCAGCATTGGATGGCGAAGGCTGTGGAACCGAATATGCTGAAGCTGGAGTAACTGCTGGAGTTGGGGGCATTGGCTGGTGCTGTCGTGAGTGGCTAGCCGCTGCTGTCGCCGTAATTGACTGCTGCTGTTGCCGCAATTGGCTTTCCTGCTTGGCGGCGGGATGCCGTTTCAGCTCCTTTTCGTTGCCGTACCCAGCCGAACGACGACACTTTGACGTTGCCCGAACTGGCCCCGCAACAAAAACAGGCGTGCTCGAACCCTCATCCGGTTCGCACGCCTTTTTCTTTTCTCCCGCCTACTTTTTCCTTTGCTCCAGCTTTTTGGCCAAGAGCGCATTTTTTGCTTTCATTTGTTCCAGCATTTGCGGCAGCACCTCTTTGATTTTCGCCGCATCTCCCGATTCAATCGCGGCGTGAAAGGCTTCGTGCGTCATGCGCATTTTTTCCATCCGGGCTTTCCTGGCGTCGCGATCTTCCTTCGCGCCCGGCATCGCCATGTTTTTCTCCTTCCACTGGGCGAGCTGCTGCTCCATTTGCTCGTTGGTGATTTCGCCTTTTTTCACCTGCTCGTTCAGCTTGCTGACGAGCTGCCTGCGCTCCTCGCGCTTCGCCTTCCATTTCGGGTCTTCGCGCAGGGCGGCAAACTCGCTCATCAGCCGCTCCCGCTCCTTGAACACCTCTTGCCACTGGGCCACGCTGTCCGGGGTGTATTTTTCTGCCAAAAGCAGCATGTACATCTTCTGATGAACGCTGCCATGCATGCCGTGGCGCATTTTTTTGTGCATCTGCCCATGCTCGCCATGGTCGTGCGCCATCCGGCTCGCTGGCGTCATCTCTGTGTCGGGCAGCCCCGGCTCCGCCGCCTGTGCGAAGCTCGGCAGGGCCAGCCCCATCGCAATCGTTGCAATCACCATGCTGTTTTTCCACTTGTTCATGCTGCTCTCTCCTTTTCGCTCATCCTTGGCTTGGCATTGCGTTGCGCCAAGGGGTATTTGGTTTTTCGCCTTGCTAGTCGTCAGTTTTTCCAGCAGTTGTGGCAGGATTGTCGTGGAATTATGTAAAAATGTGTAATTTCTTTTCGCTGCCCGTCTATAAAGGCCGCAGCCCTGCCCTATTCAGGCCAAACAGCTTCACCAATCCCATCTGCTCCAGATCATGCCGCGTCTTTTCCGTACCGTGCTCGTAAATCAGCCGATAAATATCCCGCAAGTTGTCATCGTACTCGTCGTTGTCCCGGTCCGGCATGTCGGACCAAAGCGTATGTCCATGCATCCACATCATGAAGTCGCCGTGCATACAGTTGTTGAACAGGTCACGCATCATCCCGACTTCCACATCTGTCGCCTCGATTTCAAAATCGTAAGTGGCGGAGCCTTTTTCATCACGGATCTCGGCAACCGTCGTCCCGGCCTGCAGCGTGACGTAATATTTCTTTTTTTCCAAGGATGTCATCTCCATTCGCGAAAACCGGCTTGAAAACATTTCCTCCTTACCTTGTGCAAAAAGCGCGGAAAACATGTGTTGTCCGGGCTGAGCAGAGGGGGTGTCGCTGCTCTTTCGAGGCGCAAGACGGTCACAGGTGGTCAACCGTTGCCTTCATGCCGCGGAACTTCGATGTCGCTGCTCTTTCGTTTCGCAGCGTTGTCACAATGCGGCCCGGTACTGCGCTTTTTGCAAGCTGGTCGCTGTGCGGCATTTTCTAGCTTTTTCACGCGAGAACACCTGGCCCCGCCACGCTTTTTGGGCTTATGGCAAAGTCCTCACCCTACTTCTACGCACGAAAAAGCCCTCCGCGCAAACGGGGGCTTTTGGTTGTCTGGTCTTCTATTTGTCTTCCTTGCGCAAATTGTGGCCCGTATTTTCTCCGGTCTTGGGCGGCGTGCTGCGCGAGCCTGCCGACGCTTCTGTCGGGCGCTTGTCTTTGTTGTTGTGCTTGGACATGAGGGACCCTCCCTTGTTGTATCATGCTGTGCTACCTGTGTAGTATGCCCCATGTCCCCGCGAAAAAAGAAAACACCCTGACCCGCGAAAAGCAAGCCAGAGTGTTTGGTTCCGTGTTTATTTGACTACCAGTGTCGCGAGCATTTTGCCGTGATCCGGCCCGCAGATGACATTGCAGAAAATTTTATATTCACCAGGCTGATCGACTTTCAACGTTTTGCTGCCGTCTTTTTGAATATCTACGTCCAAACCTTCAATCCCGATTCCGTGGAAGCCTTCGGTCGACTTGAAGTTAATCGTAAACTCTTCGCCTGCTTTTACTTCATAGGTGTCCTGGTTAAACTTCCAGTTGCTAGCTTCGATGTTGATCGCGTTGCCAGTAGTCGCCGTTGCTGGAGCCTCTGTAGTAGAATTGCTATTCGCCGCCTGCTCCTTTTCGCCGCCGCATGCTGTCATCAGCATCGCCGAGAAGGCAACTGCCGAAACCAACAGAGTCCACTTCTTGTTCACAATGACCCCTTCTTTCTACTTGATTCTACACTTCCATCTTACTGGAAAGTAGCTGTCCAAAATCTGGGAATCTGTGACCGAATCGTGACGAATTTGCTACCAATTGTTGAACACTCAAACAGTTTGGCCGTCTGTATTCGCTGGCAGTTGAATCTGGTAAATCTTCGTCGGACGCCCCCGCAGCTTCTCCTGCTTTTTGTACAAAATTTTCGCGACGCCTTTTTCCTCCAGCCGATTCAGGATGCGGTTGGCGCTGCGCACGGTAAGTCCCAGATGGTACGCCAGCTCGTCCGCCGTCAGCTCGTTGCTCTCCGTTTTGGCGAGCACGGCCAAAATTTTTTGCAACTGCAACGTCGACAAGTCCGTCTCTTCGCTCCAGCGCTGGATGTAGTCGGTGATCTGGTTGCGGTATTGCAGGCACGTCTCCTCGCCGAGCGGCCCGATGACCTGGTCGCTGTCCGTCACGACGTACGTGCCGGAAGTTTTGCCTGCTGCCGACATGCTGTTCGCCGATTGGGCATTCATCCTCGCCTTGTACATGCTGTTGCCCACTCCCCAGCCGATGTGCACCGGAAACGGCAGCGTCTTTTCCAGATAGGTGAGCAAAAGACAATGAGTGAGGTTGTCCGTCAAGAGCTTCAAGTCTTTGAACGAGCTGATGATTTCGAAGCTCGACGCGGATTTCTGGATGATGAACGGCACTTTTTTCTCGGTGCTGAACTCCAGCAGCGATTTGTGCAGCAGCATTTGCCGCAGCTCCCACTCGTTGAGGCTCTCTTTTTGTGTCTCGACGTTTCCAATCGTAATATGTCCGATCGCGATCCGGCTCTCCGCCAGCTTGATCGCGGAAAGCTCCGTTGCCATCTGCTCAAACTGCGCGGCAACCGACTCCGGCGAAGGAAACACGTACAGATGCGGCACTCCGCGATCGGTCAGCGCCTGCACGATGTTGCTCATCCTCGTCATCGAAAAGTCGATCTTGCCCGCCTGCCACAGCCGCAAATGCTCGTCCAGCACCGCTTCGTAAATCTGGTCGTTCACTTCCACCGGTGAGAGCGTGTACGGCATCGAGTCCGCTCCGACGACTTCTTTCAAGCCAAGGAAGTTGTTTTGCGCAAAAACAAAATCAATATACACTCTGGAAAAATCCAGGTCGCGATTGCGCAGGCTAAGCTGGAACAGCTTTTTATAAAATTCCTGCTCGCTGATCTGGAGGGTATATGTCGGGATCGGGAAGCTGCCCCATTCTTGCATGAGGTACGCATACGCAAGCTCGGTCAGGACAAAGCCGTCGACATGCTGCTGGTTTTGCCGGTAGAGGTTCGTCGTTTCATGCAGGCGATGATACGACAGCATGACCAACTCGCAACTGTCCTGGAGGCGCATGGGCACGGATACCAATTCTTTCAAAGAGTGCTGGGCAATGATCGCACCCAAACGGATCATCAAGATTCCTCCTTTCACTCTTTTGTCATTATAGGAGATTTACGCTCCTTTGAAAATATTTCGAATAGACTTGCAATACACAAAACGATGGCGTAAAGTTATTTTCAGAAAACGTCTATAAAGTGTCTAAAAATAGTTTTCAGAAAGGAGGAACGCGCTCCCCTGTCGCCTGAGACGGTCATGTCCCGCCATTTGCCCACCCAACAATGAAAACGCTATCAAGGAGGCCTTACGATGAACAACCCGGCTATCGCCAACAGCAAGAACAAGTACCTGGTCCTCGGACTTCTCTGCCTCGCCGCTGATCGCTGACCAAAAAAAAGCGTGAACAAAAGCCCTTGCGCCGCTGCTTTGTCGAGTAGACGGCGAGAAGGGCTTTTCCTAATCGTGGTTAATCCGATAGACGGTGATTTCCGGAAAGCAAAAAAGACGGACAGGCAACCTGGCTGTCCCCAAGCCACGGCTGATGCCAAACAGGCCGACGTTCTCGTCCGCTTTTTGCCCGACGTGAAAATGCTTGTAGGCGCCGATTGTGCGGCCAAAGATTCGGACCTGCCCACCGTGCCAACCATACCGCAGCTTGCAGTTGCGCCCGCCCGCCTGATCCGCTGACGGCACTGGAGCGATCGGACGCTGTTTTCGCCGGAAAAGTGCTGCAAGTAAACAAGCACACGAACTGGCGCAACTGGATTCCGTTTTGGACTTCGCCAGGCATCTGGGGCTACGACGTTATGTTTGAAGTGCAGACCGCCTGGAAAGGGGTAGACCAGACACAGGTCCTCATCGTCACGGACGGCGTTGGCGGCGGATGCGGCATCGCTTTTCAGCCTGGTGACGACTATCTCGTGTACGCTTCGTATTGGGAGGGAAGCGATCTGGCGACCAACATTTGCACCCGGACTACCTTGCTCGCGAATGCCGCAGAAGACATGCAGGTGCTGGGAGCCGGTGCCGCTCCGACCAGCCCGGCCGATTCCGTCTGGACGCGGCAGCTTGGCGTGTACGGCTGGATAGCCGCCATTGCTGCCGCAGGTGCACTGCTTATGTTTTATGTGTCCAGCCAAAAGCGGAGACGATAGCCTCACCCGTCTCCGCTTTCCTCCCTACGGCAACTGCAATTGCTGCCTTGCCCGATACTTCGACAGGTTGAACGACTGCCAGCTCGCCTCTGCCTGCAATTCCTCCCGCATGTTTTCCAAATAATACGCGACGTCCTCGCGCAGCGATTCGTCCGCCTTCAGTTCCAGCAAATACGGAACCACATCGTACGACAGCCTGCCCAAATACTCGACGTCGATACTTTTCGTGGCATAGTAGCGCTCCATGTTGTTTTTGGCGATGATGACGTCCATGTTGATGTAGTTAAGCAGCACGTAGCTCACGAGCGACACCACCGCATAATACTTGATGAGCGAAAACGTATGCCGCCAAATTTTGCACAAGGCGATCGCGAACAAGATCAGCAAAAAGATCATGAAGATGTGCGCGAGCAGACGGCTATGCGTGTAACCGTACGCCTCCTCATACAGCGACAGCCGAAAATAGGCGGAAAAGAGCATGAAGCTCGTGCATACCGTCAACACAGTGAGCAGCACCTGCACGACCCGGTACAGCAGCCGCTTGGCCCGCGAAACCAGGTGCATGGTGCAGAGCAGGATCAAAAAATTAATCACCGTTACCGTCACCAGCTCATTGAAGCCGTTTTTGGCGTACTCGGCATAGGTCAGGCCGTCCGGGAGCGCCGCTTTGGCTCCGCTGAACAAATACGAAATCTGGACATATGTAAACGCGGCGTACACCAAATCAATCATCGCCAGAACCGTCACCAAAATCACGCCGTCCCAGACCAGCTTGCCCTCTTTTGGCGGCAGCGGAATTTCTACAGCTTCCTCCCTTTTGCCAAAAAGCGAGTACAGGTAGCCGAATACGAGCAGCGTCACAAGCCCGATCAAAAACAGGCGAAAGGCGCCTTCTACCGCATCCAGGTCAATCATCCTGTGCGGAATTTCGTGCAAAAAATGCCCAAACACCTGATCTGCTTGCGACAACAGCGTCAGCACGACGAGCAAAATCGGCAGCGAGATTCCTACCCCGATCATCACTTTTTTCAGCACGCCGTACTTCTCCTGATTCATCCGCGCCTTGAGCCATTCTCTCGTCAAGGCAAAGGGCAGGCGCGTATGCTTGAGCGTGAAGTAAAACAGTGTTTCCAAAAGCTCGCCCACAAAGCCAAGCTCGTACCACTTCGCCTTGTGCCGCCCCGTGAGCAGCATCGTCTGGAGCACGAACAAAATCGGCACGAGAACAAAGTTGAACAATTGAAAATATTCGTTGGAAAACAGGGCGAAGGACAGCGCCAGCAGGACGATCGGCACCGTCAGCAGCCACCCGTACACATGCTTTCGCGAAAAGCTCAGTTGCCCGTGCCGCCTGGCCTGCCAGCCGTACAGCGCATACATCGCGATGACAAACAGCAAATACGAGATGCCAAACTCCTTGCCGTAAAACAAAAGATCCCCCAAACAGCCGATTGCGAGCGCCCCCAGCAGCAACCACTGCAACGCTTTTTGCTCTTGTGACCATTCCGCCACACGATTCACTCCTTACGATACGATATTCGCTCATTGGAAAAAGCAACGAGTCCGCAGCTTTTTGTTGCGCTGCTGCCTTTGGTTAGTACGCACAGGCTCGGCTGTTTGTTACAAATTGCTGGAAAATCCACCTTTCTTTCCTTTTCGACCGAAAAAAAGCCCAACACCAGGTGTGGGGCTTTCGCGCAGCGCTTATCGCTAATTCAGCTTTTCGGCAATCGCGAGCAATTCCTCTTTTGTAATCGCTGCGGTCTTCGTGCTCACCTCGAAAAGCAGCTTGCTGTTGTCGTTGTAAAACTTCACGGTGCGCATATCCGTGCCGTCTGGAAGCTTGTTTGCGACATACAGCGCTTCTTTTTTCTGTACGCTCACTTTTTCCACGGTTTCATCCGGTCCCGCTTCCTCCGTGATGTACTGCATCCGGTCGAAGTTCGTAATGACGACCGTGACCTTGCCTTTCGTTCCGTTGTACTCGGTCGCGACGGAATCAATGCGCGGCTCGGGGGAGACTTTGCGAACCACGAAGTCTTTTTTGCCCTGCTCTGCTTCCTTGTACATGTCTTCGAACAATTCCGGCTGGCGATGGTTGAACGAATAATTGACCACTCCGGTTGCAAACCGGTACCCGCCCGCGAGGCTCTCCGGGAAGGCATAGAAGCTTCCGGTTTCTTGTTGCAGGGCAGACGTCGTCTCATGAATCACGGGAATGCGTGTAAAAAATACTCGTTTGTCCGGGTTGTCTGGCCCTGGTATGTAGATCGCCGCACTCTCTCCCGGTTTGAGCGTATCGCGCGCCTGATCGAATTTGGATTTTTTCTCTTCGTTGACTTCCGTTTTGTTCTCTGTTTGCTCCACCTTCACGACGACTTCGCCCTGCTCGTTTTTCAGATCGTACACTTTCATCGCCGCATAAGCGGATGTCACCCCAAAGGCGAGAATAACTGCCACAATCAATCCGATTCTTTTTTTCATAGGAACCTCCCGCGTTTTTTGGTTACGTTCTTTGATTTTTTGAAGGACCCGATTTTTGACATCGAAATCATCGTCTGCTGCTGCCATCAGTTTCTGCTTCCACTCACCTTGTTGCTGAGATCGTGTCATGACTATCACCGCCTTCACTTACGAGCATGTAGGATTTGCACTTTTTCACAATTCGCTCATACTGCTTTCGCAGCGTGGCAGGCTTTGTATCGAACAAAGCGGCCAGCTCGTCGTAGCTGTATTCCTCGACGACGCGCAAAATCAGCAGGTTGCGCTCACTCGCTGACAGCTTGGATACCGCCATGTGAAGAGGGGTGCTCACATACTCGGTGTCTTCGACTTTCTTCTCGCCCTCATGCTTGCTGAACGTCTGCATCCCGGCGCGCAGCAAAGTGAGGATACGCCCGCGTTTCGCCCGGTTTAACACGTTGACGCAATGATGGTAGGCGATCTTGTACAGCCAGGCGGAAAAAGAGACGGTCTGCCGATAGCTGTCCAATTGCTCGTACGCTTTCAGGAAAACTTCCTGGACGGCATCCTCCGCTTCCTGGCGATGTCCCAGCATGTGGTAGCAGTAGACGAAAAGCTGCCTTTGCATCGCGTCGATGATGATGCCAAACTGGTCAATATCCCCGGCTCTGACCTCCTTTACTACTTGCTCGATCTCGTTACGATCCAACCCTCTCACCTCCAATTGACACATATAACAAACAAAGCGGTCATTTTGTGACAGGAAACCAAAAAACCTCCCTGACCTGTGCATCGAGCGTGCACAAGCCAAAGAGGTCTGATCTTCTTGCTATTCATCCTGTCCAGGACAGCTTAGTCGTCGCACTTCTCCGCCTTGCCCTCAGCCAGCGCCGTCTTGAACGACGAGCCACAGCCGCAGGAAGCAATCGCATTCGGATTCTCGATGGAAAAGCCTCCGCCCATCATGGATTCCTTGAAGTCAATTTCGGTTCCTTTAATGTATAGGTAACTGTCCTTGTCGACAACAATTTTCACGCCATGCTGTTCGAAGGTGACGTCGCCTTCCTTCATTTCCTGATCCCAGCCCATTCCATAGGTGAAGCCGCTGCATCCGCCTGGTCGGACGCCTACCCGCAAAAACAATCCGGGTTTATTTTCTGCCGCCAACATTTCCTTTACTTTGAGGCTGGCTCTCTCTGTCAATGTAATCATGCTTGACTCCCTCCTTTGCAGGCTACCTTTACACTTTCTATATGTTCAGTATACAAAAGAAGCAACCTTTCTCACAAGGTTCCCCTGCACTTCGGGCGCTCATACCGCCTCCCAGGCAAAACAAAAAAGAGGGGCTCCCCCTCCTTATGCAAAAAAAGCATTGTTCTCGGTCAAATAAAAACGATACGTCTTCTTTCGGCTTGCCTTAGACAGATTATGATCTATCTGGTTCAGTTCGTTGTGTAGTTGATCAATTTGCATACTGTATTCTAGGACTTCTGGATGATCCAACCCAAACTCTAACCCCATATTTACCATACGCTGTCGAAGGAGTTCGATTTTTTCGAGCAAAACGTCCCGCATGGTGAAGCTCCTCCTAATAGTAGATCAGGCTTTCTTACTATATTTTACAAGAACGGCTATGATTTCGCAAACAAAATTTCCCACATTCCCCAAAATTCCCGCAAAAAAATGGCGATAAATGTTAGAATTTTACAAGAGAGAGTTGGAGAACTTATGTTATTGTTCGTACATACTAACAGGTTTATAATATAGATGCCTTGTTGCCCGAGATTTTCCCTTTTTCTTAGAGCTTTCTCCACCCCCAAGGAACGTTTTTGAGTGGGTATGGCCTGGATGTACAGCTCTTATCCCTTACCATTCGATCTAGAAAGGAAGTGTTTGGAATGGCGCTTGATACGATTGCCATCCAAGACAAATCACTCGCCGGAATCGCGGAAAAAGTCTTGCACGGTGAACGCCTGACTTTGGAAGACGGCGTTACTCTGTTTAACTCCAACGATCTCCTGACGATTGGACAGTTGGCAAACATTGTCAATTATCGCAAAAACGAAGATAAGGTTTACTTTTTGCAAAATCTCTACATTAACCCGACAAACGTTTGCGAAGCTCACTGTAGATTTTGCGGATTCCGTCGCGATGAAGGCGACGAGGGTGCTTACACAATGAACAAGGAAGAGTTGCTTCATTATGTAGAAACCCGCTTCCATCCGGGTATCCGTGAATTTCACATCGTAGGCGGCCACAATCAGCACAAGCCGTTCGAATACTACGTGGACAACGTTCGCATTTTGAAGCAGGCTTATCCCGATGTCACCATCAAAGCGTACACCGGGGCTGAAATCGAGTTCTTCTCCCGCATCTCTGGCCTCTCCATTCGCGAAGTATTGCAGGAGCTGACAAAAGCCGGACTGGAAACGTTGACGGGCGGCGGCGCCGAGATTTTGACTGAGCGCTACCGCATGAAAATGAGCCCGGAAAAGGCGAGCACAGACATGTACTTGCAAGTTCACCGCACCGCTCACGAACTGGGCTTGAAAACACATACGACCATGCTCTACGGCTCCATCGAAACGTTGGAAGAGCGCGTCATTCACATGCTGCGCCTGCGCGAGCTGCAAGACGAGACGAACGGCTTCATGGTCTTCATCCCGCTCGCCGTTCAGCCGATCAAGGCAACGGCCGGAATCAAGCGCCGCAACTCCGCGATCGACGACCTGAAAACGATGGCGATCAGCCGCCTCATGCTGGATAACTTCCAGCACATCAAGGCTTACTTCATTAATATTGGGACGCAGTTGACCCAGCTATCGCTGACGATGGGAATTTCCGATGCGCACGGTACGTTGATCGAGGAGCGCATCAGTCACTCGGCAGGGGCCCTCACCCAGCAGGCACTGACTGTCGATGAACTGGTCTGGCTGATTAAAGGCGCTGGCAAACGCGCCCTGGAACGCGACACCTTCTACAACGTCATCAAAGAACATTAAAAACGCCAAAAAGCTGATGCCCGCCACCAACAGGCATCAGCTTCTTTTTTTATTTTCCGGGCACACGCGTTTGTTCGCGGGCCTCAATGAACATCCTAAGAAAACAGCTTACAGAGGAAAATCTGCGTCCAGCATCTCTTCTTCCTCGCGCAAGCAGTGCTTGATTTTCGCAAGCAATTCATCGGCTGACGGAGCTTTCAACAGTTTGCCGTTCACCAGTGCGAACGGCTCCATGTAGCATTCTCCGCAGTAGCCAAGACAGCCGTATTCGAGAACATCCACATCCAGCTCGGGGTCGTTTTCCAGCGCATCTACGACGGGCTGCGTGTAGGAAGAAACGTTGCTCGCGCAAAATTCTACCAATGGTTTCATCTATGTTCACCTACCGATTATACCGACATCGTCACGTACTTTATTGTACCGCGACTTTTCCAAAAATCCAGCGGAGAAAACGGGAAAAAGATTCTGCTTGCATTTTTACGGAAAGAGACTAAAAATAGAATGGGTGCTGTAAAAAACGGACATAAGAAAGGACTAGACCTTCTATGAAACGACTTGTGATCCTTGGTGGAGGATACGGGGGTCTTCGTATTATCGAGCGAGTCCTGTCCCCTGATTTACCAGACGACGTGTTTATTACCCTTGTGGACCGTATGCCGTTTCACGGCCTGAAAACAGAGTACTACGCTCTGGCCGCGGGCACTACGCCGGAAGCCCACTTGCGGGTCAATTTTCCAAGCGATCCTCGCCTGACCGTCAAATACGGCGAAGTTACCGCAGTGGATTTGGACGAGCAGGTCGTCAACTTTGCGAACGGGGACGCCCTCTCGTACGATTGGCTCGTCATCGGATTGGGCTGTGAGGACCGTTACCATGACATCCCTGGTGCAGATCAGTTTACTTGCTCGATCCAAACCATGGGAGCTACCCGCAACACATACATGGCAATCAATAATGTAAATCCATATGGTACGGTTACCGTTGTGGGTGGTGGTCTCTCCGGTGTGGAAATGGCGGCAGAGCTGCGCGAAAGCCGTCCTGACCTGAATGTGCGGATCATCGACCGTGGCCCGAGCATTTTGAGCCCATTCCCGAAAAAGCTGCAGGAATACGCTTCCCAATGGTTTATCGAGCACGAGGTACAGCTTGTCTCCATGGCCAACGTCACCGGAGTCGAGCCTGGCGTCGTGTACAACCATAACCAGCCGGTTCCAAGCGATGTCATCGTCTGGACAGCCGGCATTCAGGCCAACCGCATCGTCCGCGCCCTGCCGATCGAGACAGACAACATCGGACGAGCCAAGCTGAATCAGTATCACCAGATTCCTACCCATCCAAACGTCTACGTCGTAGGCGACTGTGCGAGCACGATCACTGCGCCGAGTGCCCAGACAGCCGAGATTCAAGGGGATCAGATCGCCCTGATGCTGAAAAAAGACATCAAAGGCGAAGAATACCCGGCTTCTCTGCCACCGCTCAAGCACAAAGGCTTCCTCGGTTCTCTCGGCAAAAAAGAAGGCTTTGCCAGCATGGGAAAAGTCTCCCTGGTCGGTCAGATGGCCCGCGTCATCAAAAGCGGACAGCTCTGGATGTACAAAAAACATATGGGATAATCGTCAAGCCTGTTGGCCAACTGGTCAAACAGGTTTTCTTTTTGGATCAAAAAGTTTTGAAGCCAAATGATGAAGGAGCTGTCCCCCGAGGCGTAAACGGCCTTGGAACAGCTCCCCTTTTTTACGGTTCGCACCCTACAGGACGAAAAACAGAAAGCGCAGCACGTCCATGTAATCGTTCGATTCGTACTCGACGGTTTTCGCTCCCGTCTGCTTCGCGCCCGGGTAGAACGAGCCGCGATACGCCAAGTAATGCTCGCGGAAGGCGATCTCTACGTGGAACGTTTCCGGCAACGCTACCCGGTATTTGGACAGGTCATCCGCCAATACCGCCGAAACCTGCTCCTTGATGTTTTTTTGCGCGACGTTCGGATGGATCGAGATTGCCGCATTGCCGATGCCTTCGCTCACGGGGACCGTCTTGATGTGCGGATTGATTTTTTGTGCTGCCTTTGCGGGCCTGGCTATAAGAAAAGGCAATGGACGGCGGCTGCGGACGGGTCTACAGGAAGCCCGCTGGCGCCTCTCGCGCCTCTTGCGCCTCTTGCGCCTCTCGCGCCTTTCGCCTGCCTGCCGGAGCGTAAGCAAGCATGAGAGGGCGTCTGCACGCTCGGTTGCCCCCTCTTTTTGGGCGAAGTCCCGCCTTCGTTGTCCTTATCTCGAGACGAAAAAAGCTTATTCCTCGCGCTCCGATCACGCACGCGGGAAATAAGCTTTTGCTGTTGGTGTCGTGTCGTGTCGTTAAATCCGCTTGTAGCGGGATAAAAACGATTCTACATCGTTGTACAGACCGCCCTGGTTGGCGTATTTGACGTAGTTTTTCACCGTGCGCAGCCAGTCGATCGTGGACGGCTGCGTCGACTGGATCGCGTTTTTCAAGTCCTTCATAGTGAGTGGCCGCTCTACGCCCGTGCGCATAATCTCGGTGATGACCTCTTCTGTAGCAAGCTCGACGACGTTTTCGATGTCTGCGCCGGAGTACAGGTCGGTTTCTTTTGCCAAAAGCGCGTAGTCGATCTGCTCGATCGGCCGCTCGTGCAGCTTGATGCGGAAAATGGTCGAGCGCGCTTCTTCATCCGGCGGCGAGACAAAAATCATTTTGTCGAAGCGGCCCGGACGCTTGAAGGCAGGGTCCACGTCCCACGGCATGTTCGTCGCCCCGATGATAAGCATTTTGTCCGTATTGGTTTCGATGCCTTCGATCTCGGTCAAGAGCGTGTCGATCACGGCCCGCATCGTATCCGTCGAAGATCGGCTCCGGTTATAGCCGATGGCATCCATCTCGTCAAGAAACAGCACGCTCGGCTTGGTCGCCCGCGCCGACGCAAACACCTCCCGCAAATTTTGCTCGCTCACCCCGATATACGGGTCGAGAATGTCCGAGACGTGAATCGGGATAAACCGGGCGCGGCATTCGCCCGCTGTCGCTTTGGCGATAAACGTCTTTCCGCAGCCGGGAGGGCCATACAGCAAGATGCCGCCCCC
Organism: Brevibacillus sp. FW301-21C12A; assembly: GCF_058788915.1. Lineage (NCBI taxonomy): Bacteria > Bacillati > Bacillota > Bacilli > Caryophanales > Paenibacillaceae > Brevibacillus > Brevibacillus sp. FW301-21C12A. The sequence continues at coordinate 3,343 of NZ_JBYTBG010000018.1, read as the reverse complement.
GACCTTTTTCCGGAATCGCTCAAACAGTCCGGGAGACACGAACGGCTTCACAATTTTCATCTGGATCGCGTTTTTCACCGCATGCAGCCCGCCCACATCGGCAAACGTAATCGGCGGCGCTTCCCTGTCTCTTTTCCCCGCTTGCCCGCCAGAGATGACTTGAAATGGCCGCTCGCTGCCCGGCCCTTGGGCATGGCTGGCGGACGGGGGCCGGGTGGTTGCGAGGACGGGTACTTTTTCGGGTTTGTCGTCGGCTGCGGCAGAGGCTTTGTTTTCGGCTTTGTCGTCGGCCGCGGCTTCGGGTTTGTTTCCGGCTATGTCGTCGGCCGTGGCTTCGGATTTGTTTTCTGCCGCCGCTTCGCGCACCGTCTCATGCAGTTTTACATGCTCGACCTCATGCACCGCTACACCCCCCGCTTTCCGGGCTGTCGCCTCCCCTGAAACGGCTGGCTCGCTTTGTACAGGCGCAGAAGCTGGCGTCGGCGCGAGGGAGAGCTTGCCCAGCTCCCCGATGATTTGCGGCGTAAGCGCCGGATCGTTGCAGCGCAGCGCTTCCGTGAACGCTTGCAGTGCCTCGTTGTTTTTGCCCGTCGCGGCGTACTCCAGCCCGAGCAAATACCACGCCGAAGCGTTTTCCGGGTTGCTTTTTGTCATATGCAAAAGCACATCGATTTTGTCCACTTACTGACTCCTCACTTTACACACAAGTTTATAAACTAGCGGCGAGATCCACGTGTAAATCCCGAACACAATCCAGCAGACGATAAAGTACCCGACCGCAAACGGGGCAAGGTAGCTGATGAGAAACAGAAGAACAACAAAAACTACCCACATCCCGATCGGGCCACCCAGCTTGTCTACGAGCCGATTGGGCCAAAAGACGATGTGCGTCTCCTTGTCGATCGCATCGAGCAATTCTTTGACCCGCTCATTGGTTGGATCGAGCAAAAACGCCTGGATGAGATTTTCCTTTGCGGTTTTGTAATCGTCGCGAAAGTACGCCTCTTCCCCGATTTTTATCAGCTTGTACAGCTCGTCGTCCGCGACTTCCACATACGTCTCCAGCGTTTTGCGCTGCTGCTTTTTGTTGCTGGCAATCAAGTCGATGTAAAACTGGTAGTGCAGCACCGTGCTGTCGTTCGGGTTCAGGCGCTGCGCTTCCGCCATCAGCAGCCTTGCTTTTTTCACGTGTCCCGTGTGGAACATCAGGTACGCGTAGGTCGCAATAATCCCCGGCTCCTGTGGGTTCAAAGCGAGAGCTTGCAGCAGCGCCTGCTCGGCTTCGTACCACTTTTTTTGCGACTGCAAAATCAGCCCGAGCAACTGGTACACGTACTCCGTGACCATCCCTTTTTGCAGCACGTCCACGCACAGCTCGTAGGCTGCCTCGTCATTGTCCAGTTGAAACTCGCAGTAGCTCAGCATGTAAAGCACGGTCGGATTGGTCGGCACTTCCGCCAGCGCCTCGCGCAAATGCTCTCTGGCCTGCTCATAGCGCTTCATGTCGTAGTAATGCTTGCCCAGTTGATAATGTCGCGAATTTTGCAACGCTTCAGTTTCCATGGAACAGTTGCACTCCTTTTGCTGCGAAAAACCACTCTACGGCCTTGCCCAGCAACGCATATAAAACAGCTTCCGGCAGGATCGGCTCCGTCTTCGCGTAAAGCCTCATATGAATGCGGTACTTGCCTCTCATCAGGAAGTAATACATGATTCCGGTGCCGATCGCAAAAAAATGCGCGTACCTTGCTGCGAAGAAGAAAACGGCAACGCCTGCTGCCGCAATCACATAGCTCCAAAGCGGCTTGATCCGCAGCCAGCCCGCGTTTTTAATCCCGAGCACGATCGCTGGCAGCAAGCCTCCGAGGAAGACAGCCAGGAGGTAATGGGTCAGATTGTACGATTTGGTTTCGTAGTCGACATTTGGCTTCAACGTCGGCTGAAACAGCTCGTGGTTCATGTTTTCACGCTCTTTTCCGGGTGAATAGAAAGGATATATATACCATATCGGCTGCGAACAGCAGCTCGTTGAGTTAAGACACGATATTAGTGTCACTAGGTATTTCTAATGTTGGATTACCATTAACTGTTATTTTTAGGTTTGCTCCCCTCGTACTTTATTTTCCGTCGAGTTGGTCGCAATACTACTCCCCAAAAGGGATTTTTCTATGGATTCATTGAAGGCATAAGGCGAAGCTTATTCTGATATAAAAAACTCCCTATCTTCTAATTGTGGTTAGAGATGGGGAGTTTTCATAGTTTAAAGCCCACTTGTAAGTGGTTGTTTTGTTTAATTTTCTTTAGGGCTAGGGAAAAATGCAGAATTAACAGAAGGCAATGAATTTGCTAGATTAATAATGTTTTGTTTGCCAATATTTCCGCATACAACTATTAGTTTTCCAGAATCAAAATAATACAAATAGCTGTTTTTTAAATTTTCTTTTGAGACATATGCTTCATTCTTATTGGTTAAAGTAATTTTTTCAGGATCATTTGTTTCAACAAAAGGAAAACGATTATATACGGCAATCGTGACTATCTCTTTTTCATTAGCAAATGCCCAAATTTTTTTGTTTTTTTTCGGTATTTTGAGATTTAATGCATTAAATTTATCCATTGGCAAATCTAAGCCTTCTTTATTCATAAACCCCGTACCACCCTGTAATCTTAAAAAACCATCAATAACCCATTTTTTGGTATTATTGTACTCATAGAGAAAAACTGTATAATTAGTTTCGCCTTCAGGGGAACGTATAGCAACAATACTGGTATCACCAAGAGTTGATTCGAAAACGATATCATTTTTTTGAGGAAATGCACTTTTTCCATCTTTAAAAGTAACTTTATATTGGTATGTTACTGCTTCAGAAGGGGAAGAGGCATTTTTTGGTGATTCTAGTATTGTAACCGACTCCACTTCTTTATCTTTAGTTACTTTAGATAGTCCATTAGGAACTTTTGTATCTTCAATAATTATCTCTTTATTTTGCTGCTTTGATGTATCCTCTTGACAACCTAATAAGGCACCGAAAAGAATTAGGAGTACAAAAGTAAACAGTAATTTGATACGCATTGAAATAACTTACCCCTATCAGTAGCTAAAAGGTTCGCTTCTAGCCATCTTGGCTTTATATTTTGGTCCCATTACTTTTATTTTGGTATTATCTTTAATATTACATGTGGACGTTACATAATAGTAGTCACCTTCCCAAGTCTCTGTATATGCACCGTAATCAATCCATCCCCAATAGCCAGGCCTCACTGTAACTTTTAAGCCCCAAAATTGGATTTGAGTCATACCCCCTTATCTTGTTAAGCTGATATCAGAAGAACAGAGGGGGAT
>NZ_JBYTBG010000017.1:0-88882 GCF_058788915.1 Brevibacillus sp. FW301-21C12A | reverse complement strand
TGGTGACTTCATTTTACACGAATCAATCATGGGCCGTTTTTTTATCTAGGTGTCGCACTTGATATTACAATCTGTCTCTCTTCCGCGCTTCGGTGAGCGCGACGTATTCCGGCGAATAGGCCAAAAACGGAAAGTAGCAGACGTACTTGTTCTCCCCGGACGCATACGCGTAGTAAATGCTGATCGGCGGCTTCGTCTGTTCATCGGTCAAAATCGGAATGAGGTGGTTGCTGTTGTCCGGCCCCTCGATCAAAATGATCTGCGGCGCGTATGCCTCAATCGTCTTTTGCAGATGGTAGGCGCAAGCAGGGCTGTGGTGCCTGACCGGAAGATAAACGACCTGCCCGGAAAGATCGTAGACCTCCTGCTCGACCAGCCTGTTTATTTGATCCATTTCTTCTCGTTGTAGTACGCTTCCCATAGGCCCTCTTCCTTTGCCCGTTCTTTGACCACCTTCGTGAAGTACGTTTTCAAAATGCCCGCGTCCTTCTGATTTTCCTTGACGACCGCACCCTGCAAGTTTTGCACCAGCCGCTCCAGCGTAATCGGCTTGCCCTCGTAGTAATAGGCGGTCATCGCGCTCTGCACGTAGACGGATACCGCTTCCGCCGTGCTCATGACGGATTGCGGCGACTCGATTTTGTAGCCTTCCTTCGTCTCGCCCGTGCGCAGCTCCATAAAGGTCGTCGCCAAAAGTTCCACGACATCGCGATCAATCTCGACTTCCACGCCGCTTTGCTGCAAAATCATTTTCGCTTGCGACTCGATGATTTGCGCTTCCATTTTGACGTGGTTGATCGGCGCGATCGTCTCGAAGTTGAAGCGGCGCTTGAGCGCTTCTCATCTCGTTGACGCCTTTGTCTCTTAGGTTGGCGGTGGCAATAATATTAAAGCCCGGCTTGGCAAACAAGATGCCGTCTGCAAGCTCGGGAATGTTCATGACTTTGTCGCTCAAAATGCTGATTAAGACGTCCTGCACCTCGAAGGGGCAACGGGTAATTTCTTCGAAGCGGGTGATGAAGCCCTTGTTCATGCCGTTGTACAAGGGCGACGGGACCAAAGCTTGCAGCGACGGTCCTTTGTCCAGCAGCATGGCGTAGTTCCACGAATACTTAATCATGTCCTCGGTCGTTCCCGCCGTGCCCTGGATCGTATTGGTGCTCGTGCCGCTAATCGCAGCCGAGAGCAGCTCGCTTAACATCGTCTTCGCCGTTCCCGGCTCGCCTACGAGCATGAGTCCGCGATTTCCGGCAAGCGTCACGATCGCCCGCTCGATCAGGGCATCGTCGCCGTAAAACTTTTTCGTAATCTCGATAGACTCTCCTTCGTACGCAAGCGGCTTGTCGGTGCCGAGAATAAAGTCGCGGACCGCTCGCGGCGACAATTGCCAGTTCGGCGGCTTGGCTCCAGTGTCGTTGGCCCGCAAAGCAGCCAGTTGCGCTGCGTACAAAACTTCCATCGGCGGCTTCATCGTTTCCATCCAAATGCCCACTCCGTTTCGGCTTTTTCTGACAAACATGGCTTATCTCAAAAATAATAAGCAAAGCAAACTTGGGAAATGAAGGGTATTTGTGCCCAATATTAGGAAGAATATGTGAAAATTTGCGCTTGGAGTCCTGGTGCGCGGCAATTTGAGGCGGGACTTTCGAGGACAAAAAACCTGGATCCCCCCAGGCAGTCAACAAGCAGCGAAATGATTACATCCACCTTTTTTTCGGTCACGGCTTTCTCCTTCTTCCTTGATTGTAACAATGACATGCAAAAAGTTCCATTTTTTCGAAGAGTTCTTTTTGTGAAAATGTAAGCATCGACAAACAGATGGAAGTTTTCTGCCGGGTACGTTCGTTGCCGTCGGATGCATGCTAGGCTTAGCATCGTGTTGTTCCTGTGTCCTGATAGCTCACGCGCTTTGCGCGTCAAAAAAAACAGGCGTGACCGAACATGTTTGTCCGCACGCCTGTTTGCTGTGGCATTTTACCGTTGCCTATTCGCTTGGATTGTCCTATAGCTGTGTGCGCAGGCTCCACAGCTCCGGGAAAAAACGGTGATCGAGCGCCCTGCGCAAATAAGCGACGCCAGAGGAACCGCCCGTTCCGGGCTTTTGCCCGATGATGCGCTCCACGGTCGTCATATGGTTGAAGCGCCATTGCTGCTGCTGGCTGGCGATGTCGACGAGCTTTTCCGCCAGCTCGTACAAGTCCCAGTATTGGTGCACGTCGCGGTAAACCGTCAGCCAGGCTTGCTCGACGCTCGCGTTTGGCTGATACGGCTGCGACCAGTCCCGCTCCAGGCACGCCGGGTCGATCGGCAAGCCGCGCGCCGCCATTTCCTTGATCGCCGCATCGTAAATGCTCGGCGCATGCAACGCTTTGTTCAACTGCCCGTGCAGCTTTGGCTGATGCTCGTACACGGCCAGCACATGAGCGTTTTTGTAACCGAGCGTAAATTCGATCAGCCTGTTTTGAAACGACTGAAAACCGGACGAGTGCCCGAGCTTGTCGCGGAACTGCAAGTAATCGGCGGGAGTGAGCGTGGAGAGCACATCCCACGACTTGATAAGCTGTTGCTGGATGCGCGACACCCGCGAAAACATCTTGAACGCCGGCTCCAGCTCGTGATTGGCAATACAGTCCATCGCCGCGGCAAGCTCGTGCAAAATCTGCTTCATCCACAGCTCGCTCACCTGGTGAATAATGATGAACAGCATCTCATCGTGATGAGTCGACAGCCGCTGCTGGCTTGCCAAAATTTTGTCCAGATGCAGGTAATCGCCATACGTCATTTCCTTCTTGAAATCGGTATGGATATCGTGTTCCAGCGAGGACTTGTCCGGTTCGTTGCTTCCATGCGGATGGGGATTCATCTGTGGTCGGCCTCCTTTTTCCGTTTCATGCAGACGATATGTATGCGCTTACATTACTGGGCGCGTACTGGCTTTACGTATTAATTCCTTGCCGCCCTGCACAGTTCCTGCTGTTCGGTTCTTGTCCGCCTGCATTTTCTCCGTGAACATGGCCACCCCAGAGGAAAAGGGCAAGGAAGTCGGCTCCTTGCCCCGCCGTTGCAAGCCATGGCGTCACAGTCCCCTTGGCAAACGATTGGAAAACGTGGCTACGCCAAGCCATTGGCGCAGCCTTAGTCGCTACGAAAACAACGGCCGCGCCCGCCCTTCATCCAGGTAGGCCCGCGCATGCCCCCAGAAGTACTTGCCCGGCTGCATGTAAGCGGCAAGCCCCGCCCGCGCAATCGTGCGTGCCGCCTCTTCATTCGCTTCCGTCAAAATGCGCTGCTCATCCACGGTCAGCACCTGCCGCTGATCCATGACCAACTGTCCGTCGACGATCACGTGGTTCACATCGCCGCCAACGGCCTGGTACACCAAGCGTTGGACGTGCATCGTTTCCGGCGTCAAATGAGCCTGCTGCATGTTCACCGTAATCACATCGGCCTTTTTCCCTGCTTCGAGCGAACCCAGCTCGTCGTCCCAGCCCACGCAGCGCGCCGCATCAATCGTCACCATTTCCAGCAGCTTGCCGGGCGGCAGGTAAAAGTAATCGCGCAGAGCCGCCTGCTGCAAAAGCTGCATTCTGCGCATCGCCTGAAACATGTCAAACGGCGTCATCGGCGAAGTGCCGTCCGTCGTGATGGCGACGGTCGCCCCCATTTCCAATAGCTCGGTGATCGGCGTCCGGGCGTTGATTTGCCCGAAACCGGGCGAAGCGCTCACATTCGTCCCCGTCTCCGCCAAAATTTTCGCTTCGTCAAACGAAATGCCGCGGCAATGCTGCAAGTGGACGTCTGGACCGAGCAAGGCGTACTCTTTGTCTTGCACAGCCAGATGAATCATGCCGCCAAACGCGTCAGAGTGAATCCTCGTGTCGTACTTGCGGGCAATTTCCCGGATTTTTCGCGCCTGGTAACGGTCAAAATCGGTGAGGCCAAACAACTGATCGGCCTGGGTCGGAGCCGACGGGTTGATCGACGTGACGATGACAAACGGCGTGATGTACGCCCGCGTCCTGTCCGAGTTGGCATGGTGCAGCGCCTCGATCACCGCTTCGGCTCCCGCCAGCACTTCTTCGTAGGTCACTTCCTTCGTCACCTTTTTCCCGTCGACCCAGCGGCTGAACGGATGCGGCCACGGCGGGTTGCACGGCCCTGTGCAAACGATCTCCCGCACCCCGACCTCCACGATCCGCCCGTCGTCAATCGCGACTGCGCCGTCCGCAATCACCCGTCTGTCCTTGTCCATCGTGATGACCACGCCGTTTACGAGCAATACATCGATCATTGGCAATCGCCTCCCTGTCTTTTTGTGCATGAGGGAAAAAGCGTGCTGCGGCCCCCTACCCTACACGATAACGAAAAGCAATGCCGTTGTATTTGCAAGAGTATTACGACTTTTTTCACGATCTTTACCTGTTTCGCCTGCCTGCCCGCTTTTGGCGACGCTTTCGCTGCCTGTATGCCGATACGATTTTGTCAAAAGGCTCCCTAGCTGAAAAAACCACCTTTCCCAAACGGAAAGATGGCGGATGGCTGACAGCGGGCAACGCTTTATGGATGGGTTCTGCGCTTGCGCAGGAAAACGATGAGAAAAACAAGAGCAGCGACAGCGATCACCCCGTAGACAAAGTGGGAGTAGACGTCCATCACGTGCAAAACATCTTGCCACGATTCGCCGAGAAACGCCCCGATCCACACCAGGGCAATGTTCCACAGCAGCGTCCCGATGCTCGTAAACAGCAAAAACAGCGGGAGATTCATCCGGGTCATCCCCGCCGGAATGGAAATGAGACTGCGCACCAACGGAATCATCCGGCAAAACAAAATCGTCCAGTAGCCGTATTTGTCAAACCAGGCATGCGCTCTCTCGATGTCTGTCTGCTTGACCCGCAGCAGATGTCCCCAGCGCTCTACGACCTTCTCGATTTTTCCTACGTCCAAATAGTAGCCGATCCCGTAAAGCAAAATCGCGCCGAGTACGGACCCGAACGTGGCCGACAAAATGACACCCGGCACGGTCAACGCCGAGTGTGTGGTCATAAAACCGCCAAATGTCAGGATCACTTCAGAAGGAATCGGTGGAAATACGTTTTCCAGCGCCATCATCAAAAAAATGCCCAGATAGCTGTATTGTTCAATGAAATGCGTCAGCCAGTTTTGCATACTACCCCTCTTTTATATCAACCGATGCTTATGATTCAAGTATAGAGACGATTTGTTCATAGTTCAATGAAAAGCGGCATTTGCCCGGGAGAATCTGTGCAAAGCTATGGGCCTTGCGCACGCCAAATCTGGTAAATATGGTACAATTCTTTCTATTAGATAGATTAGCAGAAAATGTAAAAGGAGCATTCCGATGCTGGTTTTGGTTGCCGTCGTTGCCGTTGCTGCTTTGGCTGCCCTGTACGACGCCCTGCGGAAAATCAACGCGAACATTCTCATGCAAGTCGAGCAAAACGAACGAATCATCAAGCTGCTGGAAGACATCAAAAAAAGACAATCATAGTGTTCAACCCAAGTTAAAGATCGTTTACCTGGACTACTCGCAGAGGCGGTCTTTTTTTGTACTTTTCTGCCCATTCAGAAACCAGACAAAGTGTGTCATATTTTTTGCAAACTGTTTCGAAATGTAGACTTTTCGCATCATTTAAGTATATGATGATATTAGCAAACAATTATTTGTTTGTCGAAAAACAGGTGGATTCCACTTTTTAGGAGGCGTTTCCATGTTCACTATCAGGGAATCAGATTTGCCAGGAATCGGACGAAAGTACCAGGTGGAAACAAGAAGCGGCGACAAGCTGATTATCATTATCCACGATGACGGCCAACGGGAAATTTACCATTTTGACAAAGACGACTGGGACGAAAGCGTCTCCATGGTCACGCTGGATGACCAGGAATCGCGGCAGTTGGCTGGCATCATCGGCGGGATGACCTACAAGCCGAAAGCGCTGGAAACGATCGAGATGGCGCTCGACCAGCTCGTGATTGAATGGTACAAGATCGAGCCAGGGTCAGCCTGCATCGGCAAGTCGATCGGGGAACTGGACATTCGCCAAAAGACCGGGGCTACCATCATCGCCATTATTGAAAAGGATCAAAAGCAAAAAGTGAGTCCGGGACCAGAGTGCGTTCTGACTGCAGGCGTGACGCTGGTTGTGGCAGGTGAGAGAGGGCAGGTGAAGGTGTTAAAATCTACACTCATATCAGGGGGGGCTTGATTTGGAACACATCGTCTTTGAAATTGGTCTAGCCATTGGCTTGATTGCCATCGCAGGGTTCATTTCGCAAAAACTCCGCTTTTCCATCGTTCCGTTTTACATCCTCATCGGCATGGCCGTAGGGCCGCACGCCGCTTCGATCGGTCTGATCGACTTTCGGTTTATTGAAAGCGAACCGCTCATTGACTTCATGGGTCGGATGGGTGTTTTGTTCCTCTTGTTTTACGTCGGGCTTGAATTTTCGGTTGGCCGTCTGATTAAAGCGGGACGCTCTATCGCGATCGGCGGCACTATCTATATAGGCATCAACTTTACGCTCGGCTTGCTCTTCGGGTACTTTGCCGGGGTTCCTTTCAAAGAAATTCTCATTATCGCCGGTATTACGACGATCTCCTCTACAGCCATCGTGGCAAAAGTGCTGGTGGATCTTAAACGGACAGCCAACCCGGAAACGGAAATGATTCTGGGCATGATTATGTTTGACGACCTGTTCCTCGCTGTTTACTTGTCCATCATGTCCGGTCTCGTGCTCAGCGGAGCCACATCGGTCGTCGGCGTCCTCACTTCTGCGCTGATCGCACTCGGCTACATGCTTCTGTTCATCATCGTAGGGCGCAAGCTCGTTCCATTGCTCAACCGTGCGCTCAATATCAAATCAAATGAACTTTTCATGTTGACGGTCTTTGCAGGCCTGTTCCTCGTAGCTGGTTTCTCGGAAACCATCCACGTAGCCGAGGCGATTGGCGCCTTGCTCGTCGGTCTGGTCCTTGCAGAAACGGTCCATATGAAGAGAATTGAGCACATGATTCTGCCTTTCCGCGACTTTTTTGGCGCCATGTTCTTCTTCAGCTTCGGCTTGTCGATTGACCCGCTTCAGCTCGGCGGAGCTGTCTGGCTGTCACTGGCGGCTGTCGCCATTACGCTGATCGGAAACTACACCGCCGGACTTCTGGCCGGGCGCAGCGCAGGCTTGTCGGCACGCGCTTCCTCGAACATCGGGCTGACGATTACGGCGCGCGGGGAATTTTCCATCCTGATTGCGAATATGGGGAAAGCAGGCGGACTGTTGGAAATTTTGCAGCCATTCACCGCCCTCTACGTCCTGATTCTGGCCATTCTCGGCCCGGTACTGACGAAGGAATCGAAACATATTCACAACCTGCTCAGCAAAGTGCTGCCGCTGGAGAGGATGTTTCAGGCAAAAGCAGCCAAGGCATCTGCTCCTGCGCCAAGCGCGGAAAAGCAACAAGGGTAATCATCCATAACGAAGAGAAGGCTGATTTCTGTGCATCCGGCGCACGTCAGCCTTCTCTTTTTTTACCCATGCAAGCTCCCCTCTAGGCGGACTCGCGGCCTGTACGAGCCAACGGGCAACTGAATCAGGCACGTCTTCTGCTCATCTGCCAGCCCGTAAATGCCGTCGCTTTTCGCCACATCGTACCCGAGCAGCGGATGTCCTCCCAGCCCGCAGGAAAAAGCGCCAAGCAGCAAGCGGTGTACCGCGATCCCCGCCTGCATCTGCAAAATCCTGTAGCCTCTGTCCCCCCATCTGTCGCGCAACTGGTTTCGCTCCCCCGCTACGTGGAAGCAGAGCGGCACCTGAAACAGATTGACATTGTCGAGCGTCATGCCCGCTTGCAGCTCCAGCCGCTGGTCCCCGTACCGTCTCGCCAGCAGACTGTGGCTGTCTGGCTCGTAGCGGTACGCCCCGTTTTCGATGCCGTCCACCTGGTGAATGCAGACGCAGAGCGCGGGCAGCCCACTGTCTGTGCCGCCGAGGTCATGGCGGTAGCGAAAAGCGCCGAACGCCTCCTGCAAGAGAGCGGATAGCTGCTCCTGGGCGATTTTTCGCCAAACAAAGTCAAGCTCCGGCGAAGTGCGGCGGCGGCAAAACTCCGCGAAATCGTACCGCTGCGGCAAGCTGTCCGGCAAAACATGCCGCTTCTTTGCACTGTCCGCGACTGGCTGCTCGGCGGCGGCTCGCGGAGTTCCAAATGAAGCGGTCGACTCGTACATCGCCGCTTCATTCATTTTGCGCAGCAGCGGGTAGTCTTTTTGCCTCTGCGAGCCGATATGATACCGATGCGTGACAGGTTCTAGCTGCCGGAGCAGTTGTTCAGCCGTCGTCTCCCCTCGGGATTTCGCTCCAGCGGAAAGCCCCGGCGCTGCGGGCAGCGGCCACGCTTCCTGTCGCTTCGCTGCAAGCGGCATGATCGCGTACACGCTCTCTTCGTTTCCGGACAAGCCGAGCAGGTGGTTGATTGCGCGATCCAAAAACAAATAGTGCACCCCTGTTTCGATGCCGCAACCCTCGGCCAAAGCCAACCATTGCCCGAGCAGCACTCCCGTGTCCAGCCCTTGCAGCCGGTATGAAAACAGGTCGTATTTAAAGGCGTTTTTCCAAAAGTAAGCGGAGACAAACAGCGCGCCAAAGCAATGGTGAAGCGCGCAGCGCTGGCCGAGCGACTGGCTTACGTAAGCATCGAAGTCGCCTTCGCGAAGCAGCACGAGCCGATGATGCGCCACATCGTAATGATAGACGCCCTGGGCCATGTACGAGAGCTTTCCGTACAGGTAGACTTCGTTCGGATACAACGCCCCGCCGGAAGGAATCGCCCTGCGGTAAGACTGCACGGGAAACAGCCCCTCCTCCGCGGCCTCTTGCGGAAATACCGTCTGGCTGACTTTTGCCAGTCCGTACATATAGTAGAGCAGGCTGCCGAGCTGGGCGAGCGACGGTTCGCCCTCTACCTTTTCCTCCGCCAGTGACAATGCCACCTCCGCAGGCAACGACACAGCCGGCAAGCCGCTATACAGCTTGTAGGGCAGCGGAGCGTCGTCCCAGTTCACTTCCAGATCGGGCGGCCTGACTTTTTCGGTGGCAAAATGCAGGTCGTGCACGAAACGCTCAAGGCTCATTTCCTCACACTCTCCCCCTTTGGTCGTTGCTTTTACGGAAACGGGTGCGGATGTGGATTCAGTTGGGCGTACGTGAGCGGCTGTTTGGCGTAGCCGAGCGTGACAGGAACGTGCAAGACGCGCTCCAGATTGGTCAGCCGCGTCAAATGGTGACCAAACGTCATCGGTAGCATCCCCGGAATCAGGACGCGCACGCAGGACAGCCCGATGCGGCTCACCTCTGGCGTCGTCTGCTCCACGACGATCACGTCGAGCTGCAAGCGGCGAAATACAGCCAACAGCGCCTTTAAGTCGTCTGTCAGATCCGCGTGCCTGCCCGGCTGCGCAAACGCCTCGGCAAACGACTGCTGCGGCCCGTTATTTTCGAGCAAAAAGCCGAGGCGTTCTTCCGCCTCCGGCAAGCCGTAGAGCATGGCGTGATCGTCCATTTTTTTCACGAGCGAGGCGTCGTGGTACATGCGCACATAGCGGTCGCGGTTCGCTTCAAACTTGTCGTGCAAATTGTTCAGCATCGCTGCCGTCTCGTGCAGCCCGCTTTTGACTGCCCGGATCGGATCGGGATGGGCGCCGCCTGCGCAGACGAGATTCAGCCCTGTCTGTTTGCGGTTTTTCGCGATCATCCACACGCTCGGAATGCCGTTTTCCAGCGTCGCGTTGAACAAGTGCAGGTCGTAGTCGGTGACGGACTCAAGCCGCGCGAGCATCAAGTCCAGCTCCCGGTCGCCGGACGTCGCCGGATCGAGCCTCGGCAGCGGCAGCCGGGCATACCAGGTGAGCAAAAAAGCATCGCGCTCCACCACTTCCAACATGCCGTAAAAAATCGCTTCCTCCAGGCTTCCCCCGATCGCACAGCCATTGGACGTCTCGAAGACGAATCCGTCTCCGTAGCCGAGACTGTAGTAAGCCATCCGCTCGGGAACGAGGATCGGCCGCTCCTTCATGCAGGAATAGCCCCATACCCAGTTCATCGGTCGCTTCGGGTCGAACGGCTGAAACGGAAAGCCGGGCATAGCGTACTGCTCCCGGGAATGAACGCCGCATGTCACAGGGTCGAGCGCGTGCTCCGCCAGATTCGCGTAGCAGTCGTAGACGACCGTTTTTTTGCCGCGCGGCGTCAAGCCGCAGTAGCGCTCCAGCCCTTCCAGAATCGCCGTCCACTCGCTGTCGGCATAGGAATTGGACCGCCCCGCTGTCGCTTCGTCGTGGGGAAACAGCGGCAGATTGACGCTCACATCCGAGTAAACCGAGACGAGATCGCGCATTTTCCCGTTTAAAAAGCCTGTCCGCGCATCCACGTATTCCGTGCGCAGCGCGGGCTGCAACTCCGCCATCGACTTCACGCGGTAGCTGTCCGGATGCCGCTTCGGACTCGGCTTCCAGGCAAACGTCGCCCGCTCTGACGTGTCCTCGTCCAGACGACCGCAAATGCCGCAGAGCGGATCGGCGAGAAAAAAGTGGCGAGAGCTTGCCAGCGTCTCTAGAGCGTATCTGAAAACTAAAGAAAAATATGGTATCCTATGAGAAAAACGAATTGGAGCACTGAGGATGATACAACGACGGTATGAAATAAGTGATGAGCAGTGGAATCAAATAAAAGATATGTTTCCACGATACAGAACAGGAAGACCGTCTAAATTAAGCAATCGGACGATGTTTAACGCAATTCTTTGGATTGCACGAAGCGGTGCAGCTTGGCGCGATCTACCCGAAGAACTCTATGGTTCATGGAAAACAGTTTATAGTCACTTTTGCCAATGGAGAGATACAGGATTACTTGTAGCAATCTTTCAATCCCTCCAGGTTGAACCCGATTTTGAAAACTTGAGCATCGACTCTACATCGATAAAAGCTCATCAACATAGTGCGGGTGCTAAAAAAACGCCCCCGGCCACGAAGTAAATCAGCATATCGGCGTCAGCCGTGGGGGCAAGACAACCAAGCTTCATACCGTCGTTGATGGCTTAGGTAATCCTCTCGCTTTTCTCCTGACGGGTGGTCAGGTCTATGATAGCGTCCCCGCCATTGATTTACTTCAAGAATTAGATATTGCTGGTAGTCATATTCTTGGCGATAAAGCCTATGGCTCAGAAGCAATTCGGAACTGGATTACATCACGCGAAGCATCCTTTACCATCCCTCCTAAAGCAAACTGTAAAGAACCTTGGGATGTGGATTGGTATCGCTACAAAGAACGCCACTTGGTGGAGTGCTTTTTCAATAAAATCAAGCATTTTCGTCGTATAGCCACCCGCTACGATAAATTGGCAAAATCATTCCTAGCGTTTGTACACATTGCCTCTATTTTTAAATTGACTCAGTAAGAGTTTTCAGACACGCTCTAGTATTCAGAACGCTGGAACAGGGGGCTGTTACGTGAAAAGCAACGCACTTGCAACCGAGGAAATGATTCTCGCTGACTTGACGGAGGCGGTAGCGCAATTCTTCGGCCTGACGATCAGCAAAGCCACTCCCATCAACCGGGGGTGGCTCAATTTGAAATGGAAGATCAGCACGGAAGATGGGAGCTTTTTGCTAAAGCAGTACAACAAAGACAGATTTGCCTTGTACCATTCGGCGGACCTGGCTCTCGCTTTTTCCCAGCAAGCGAGATTGCATGCGGCGGGCCTCCCTTGCCCGAAGCTGCTGGCGCACGCCGGACAGTTTTTGTTGGAATCGGCTGGCAAAGAACGGTTTCTGGTCATGGAATTTTGCCCAGGCACCCTCGTTCCGCCGGGAAAAGCAAATGCAGCGCAAATGTACGAGCTTGGCCGGGCGACGGGAACCATGCACCGGCTGCTAAACGACGGAACGGCTGGAACGCAAAAATCCCCGCAGTTTACGCCCCCACGCCGCGAAGAGCGGCTGGCTCATTGGCACTCGGTCTATGACCAGGCGAAAGCAGCCGGAAAGCCGCAGCTTCTCGACAAGATCGAATGGCAAATCCGCGCGACCGAGAGAATGGACCTGGAACGGTTCACCGCTTTGCCCTGCGGGTGGGCGCATCGCGATCTGTGGGCGGACAATATTTTGTTTCGTGCGGAGCGCGTAGCGGCCATCCTCGATTTTGACCGATTGAAGTACGACTACCCGGCGCTTGATGTTGCGCGGGCGGTCCTATCGTACGCGTTGGACGAGCAGTTCGATCCTGCCCTCGCCTCGGCTTTCATGGCCGGATACAAGGAGGAACGGCCTGCGTCGGCGGACGGCTGGTTGGCAACTGCCCTGTCGCTGCTTTGGTATATGGAGAGCACCTGGTGGATTACGGCGCGGATGGACGAGCACAGCGTGCCTCCAGCCCGCTTCGCGAAAGAAATGATCTGGCTGGCTGAGCATGGGGAAAGCTTGGCGGAGATGCTTGAGGGATTATAGGTGGTTGACAGAATATTATTATGGTAAACAAATATGGCGAGGAAAAGTGGAGATTGGAAAGCGGCGGTTTGTTTGTCTGAGGAAATGGCTAATGTATTGTTGAACCATATAGCCCGGCCATATGGCTAAACCGTATTGCCAGACCGCATTGTCACACCGTATTGCTAGACTATACCTAATCAAACCGCATTGCCAACCTGCATCGCCAAACCGCATAGCTATACCACATTGCCCAAGCCCCTCCTTCGCCAAACAACGATGCTTACCAAAATTGTAACCGATCCAAAAAGGCAGCGGCCCACCTGGAGCGTGCTGCACGTATGCTTGCGGCATACTGCGCGTTGCTCCTGACCGACCACTGCCCTTTTATTTTTTACCCGACAAGGCGTATGCCCCCTCTACCTGCCTCGCTTGAGTAGCGTACTCCCCTTCCAGTCAAAGCCGAGCGGGGCCCCGCTTTTTTCCGGGACCCACCCTTGCGCCACCGCTTCCGTGATGATCGCCTCCACGTCAGATGGCTTGATTGCCCGGCGCTCGCGCGTTGGCGCTGAGCCGCTCGCACCCGCCGACCTCGCGTCATGCACGTCCGCTTTGGCATAGACGCGGATCAACTGCCCGGTTCCTTCCGCATGCTGAATCGTGACGACGATCAGCCCGTCGGCAGCGGGGCTGACCACCCAGCGGTATTCCGTTTGCCCCACGGTAATTTTCCGTGTGCCTTTTTTGCTTAACGCCATACCTTCCTCCTGTTCTTCCTGTCGGTCACTTCTGTCGTTGTTCATGATGCATCGGATTGGCTGGGCGCTCGCCTGACTCGGGGAGCGCGAAGCTCATCGCCTGAAACCAGACAAACACAGCGAGCAACAGCAAAGCCCCGACGACGGGATGCCGTAGCGCAAGCAACTTTGCGGACGGCTCCGCCTTCTTCTGTTCAGGCAGATGCCACCTCTCCATCAGCAAAAGACATGCCGTGTACAGCATCACCAGAAAAAACAAAAGCGGCTCCGCCTGCTCCAGCGTTATCATTTCACCAAGCATAGCCCCCATCATGCCCGCCATCAGGCCGGATAGCGTGCCTTCCACCACGGTCAGCGTCGACAAGGGCAAGCCCACCAAAAAGCCTGCCGCCGCGCCTGACGACATCCCCCACAGCGTGGAACGAGAAAGGCTCCCTTGGAATACGAGCCCAAACAACAGACCAGCGATCAGCCCAACCAGCATCCCGATCGCCATGGCGCCTACCATCCCGTGCATCGGCTGTATGTGCCCTCTTCTTCGCCAGACCAGCCAGGCAAACCAGACGTACGCGATAATGACGAACGCAAAAATCTGGAAAACGGCGCTCATGATACCACCTCTACGTATATGTCCCTCCTTACACCGTATGTCCAGGCGGTGCAAAACAGGACAAGAACAAGTGGCGGCGCCCTCTCGCATCGCCCTGCCAAACCAGCCTTCCTGCTACAACTCGATAACCTTTGTCGCGATATTTTTGCAAAACTCGCTGTCATGCTCCACAAACAAAATCGTCGGCGCGTGCTCCAAAAGCAGCTCCTCGATCTGCATGCGCGAAATGACGTCGATAAAGTTCAGCGGCTCATCCCATACGTACAGATGCGCCCGCTCGCACAAGCTTTTCGCGATCAGCACCTTTTTCTTCTGTCCCCCGCTGAAAGCGGCCATATCCTTTTCAAATTGCACGCGGGAAAAATCGAGCTTGCGAAGGATCGCTTTGAACAAGCTTTCGTCCAGCCCGTTGCTTCTGGCGTAATCCGTCAAATTGCCCTGTAGGTGCGATGTATCCTGGGAGACGTAGGAAATTTTCAGTTGGCTTCCTTTGCGGAATGTTCCCGTGTAGCGCACGTCCTCGCCGCAAATCAGCTTGAGGATGCTCGATTTGCCCGAGCCGTTTTTCCCCGACAGCGCGATTCGCTCCCCTTGCGAAACCGAAAAGCGGATGCCGCTCGTGACCTGTTTGTCTCCGTAAAAAATCGCAACGTCCACAAGCTCGACCAGGCGATCTTTATGGTAAGCAAGCGGAGCGATTTTTAACGTGTCGCCTTGCTCCACGTTTTTCAGCAGCTTGGACTTTTCCTCGATGGCCGCATGCTGACGCTGCTCCAGCGATTTTGCGCGCTTCATCATTTTCGCTGCCTTGTGGCCGACGTACCCTTTGTCTACCTTGGAGCCGGAATTTCTCGTGCCGTTTTTCGTTTTTTCCACTTCGTGCGACCAGTTGCTGGTGCGCTTCGCGGACTCGGACAGCCGTCTGATGTCCTTTTTCAGCCGCTCGTTTTCGGCCAGCTCATAGTTGTCCTGCCGCTCTTTGTTCTCCCACCACGTCGAAAAATTGCCTTTTTGAATCTCAATGTTCGTCTTGTTGATAGACAGGATGTGGTCGACGCAGTTGTCGAGAAAAGCTCTGTCGTGAGAGACGAGAATAAAGCCGCTTTTCTTCTGGAGGTAGTCGCTGACGAGCTTTCTGGCGCCCATGTCCAGATGGTTCGTCGGCTCATCAATCAGCAAAAAGCTGTTTTCTTTCAAAAACAAGGCCGCAAGAAGCACCTTCGTCTGCTCGCCGTTGGACAACGTCGCAAATGGCCGCTCCAACACTTCCTCGTCCATCTGCAAAAAGGAAAACTCGCGCAGAAGCTCCCAGTGCATGTAATCGGGAATCATCTCCTGGATGATCTCTGCGGTGATTCGCTCCTTGTTTTCGATTGGATACGGAAAATATTCGAACTGCACCTGCGCCGAGATCGTGCCGCTGTATTCATAGCGGCCGAGCAGCAGGTTCAGAAATGTCGTCTTCCCTCTGCCGTTCCTTCCGGTAAAGCCGAGCTTCCAATCGGTATCAATCTGGAAGCTCACGTTTTCAAAAATGTTATCGAAACTGCCATCATAGGCAAAAGTCAGATTCGTCACTTTGATGGTCGACATAACCTCATCCCCCCTGGATAAAAATAGAAGAGCTGCAAGAAAGTTACTCTCTTGCAGCTCAAATACGTATAACAAAACCTACTCCACCCAGGAGCCGGATTTGGATATATCGCTTGAGTGAACAGATGTAGTAACTTTCTTGCATAGAAGGAAATAAGCATGCGAAAAAAACGCACTTGTTTTCCTTTTTTGAGCAAGAAAGCTTACTTCATCGGCTTCAACTCCAGTCATCAAAGTACAACTATCTTACCATACCGCGCTGCTTCTATCAACTATCCGGCACGCTCGCTCCACGAGCAAATGTCCCGGTGTCGCCAGGCTGCGCGCAGAGCTTCTGCCCCTTGCCCGCCTGGCGAACCGAACCCGAGCGCTTTCGTCATTTGCCGCCGCTTGCGGCTTCGGTTTCCTTCAGCTCCAGCGGATTTTTCTCCAAAAAGTTGGTCGCGAAATGGCCCGAGACAAAATCAGGATGCTCCAGCAGCTTTTCGTGAAACGGAATGGTCGTGTGCACGCCTTCGATCACGAACTCGCGCAAGGCCCGCTTCATGCGAGCAAGCGCTTCTTCGCGGCTTGTGCCCCACACGATCAGCTTGGCGACCATGGAATCGTAAAACGGCGAAATCTCGTAGCACGGGTAAACGGCGCTGTCGACGCGCACGCCGTAGCCTCCCGGCGGCAAGTAGTTGCGGACCTTTCCTGGCGACGGCATGAAATTTTTCGCTGGGTTTTCCGCATTGATCCGGCACTCGATCGCCCAGCCGTTGATTTTGACGTCTTCCTGGGAAAAGGACAGCGGATTGCCCGCCGCGACCGAAATCTGCTCTTTGATGAGGTCGATGCCCGTAATCATTTCCGTGACCGGATGCTCGACCTGGATGCGCGTGTTCATTTCCATGAAGTAAAACTGTCCGTGCCGATCGAGCAAAAATTCGACGGTGCCTGCTCCGTGGTACGAAACCGCCTTCGCGGCCGCGACAGCCGCTTGCCCCATCCGCTCGCGCAGCTCCGGATCGAGCGCAGGCGATGGCGCTTCCTCCACCAGCTTCTGGTGTCGGCGCTGGATCGAGCAGTCCCGCTCGCCCAGGTGAACGACGTTGCCGTGCTTGTCGCCCATCACCTGAATCTCCACATGGCGCGGCTCCTCGACGTATTTCTCCAGGTACACGCCCGCGTTGCCAAAAGCCGTCTCCGCCTCTTTTTGCGCCTGGCGAATTGCTTTTTCCAGCTCCTCGGCGTCAAAGGCGACGCGCATGCCTCTGCCGCCTCCGCCCGCCGTCGCCTTGACGATCACGGGATAGCCGATTTTCTCAGCCACCTGCAGCGCTTCGTCGATGTCGTCGATCAGTCCGTCCGTGCCTGGGACGAGCGGCACATTCGCTGCGCTCATCGTCGCTTTGGCGACAGCTTTGTCTCCCATTTTCGTGATCGCGTCAGGATCAGGGCCGATGAACGTAATCGAACAATCCTGGCACAGTTGGGCAAACGAAGCGTTTTCCGCCAAAAAGCCGTAGCCGGGATGAATCGCATCCACGCCTGTGAGCAAGGCAACCGTCATGATCCGGGCCATGTTCAAGTAGCTGTCCTTCGATTCCTTCGGGCCGATGCAATACGCTTCGTCTGCCAGCTCGACGTGCAGCGCTTCGCGGTCTGCTTCCGAGTAGACGGCGACTGTGGCGATTCCCAGCTCCTGGCACGCCCGAATAATGCGCACGGCGATTTCGCCGCGATTGGCAATCAATACTTTCGTGAACATAGGAACGCTCCTTCTTACTGTGGTTTGACGACCAGCAACGCTCTGCCGTAATCGACGAGCTGACCGTCCGGTACAAGCACTTCCGTCACGATCCCTGCCGCCGGCGACACAATGTCGGACGACAGTTGCAGCGCGTCCACGGTGCAGCGTCCGACTACCTCCTGCGCCTTGATCGCCTGGCCGACGGTCACTTGCGCGTAAAAGATGCCGACGGATGTGGACAGGACAAGCTGTGTCGCTTCCTCTGGCACTTTTTCTTCGGCGACGGTGGCGACAGGCTCTGCCTCAGCCGTGGCCGCTGCTTCCTGGTAGCCTTGCTCGACTTCGCTTGCTTGCACAGGGAGCTCGGCTGCCGCTACAGCGACAGGCTCGCTTTTTTTGATGACGATCCGGGTCTTGCCCTTTTGCCATTCCAGCTCCTCGATCGAGGACTGGTTCACCAGCTTGATAAATTCACGCAGTTCATGCAGCTTCATTCCAAGACGCTCCCCTCTTACAATGGGATGTTCCCATGCTTTTTATATGGACGCTCTTCCTGCTTGTTGCGGAGCATCTCCAACGCCTGGGCGACCTTCAGGCGAGTTTCGCGCGGGTCGATCACATCGTCGACCATGCCCAGGCTGGCTGCGACGTACGGATTGGCGAACTTCTCGCGGTAGAGCGCGATTTTTTCCGCGCGCGTCGCTGCCGGGTCTTCGCTGCTCTCGATTTCCTTGGCAAAAATGACATTGGCTGCGCCTTCCGGTCCCATCACGGCGATTTCCGCATTCGGCCAGGCGTAGACGATATCGGCGCCAATCGACTTGGAGTTGAGCGCCACGTAAGCTCCGCCGTATGCCTTGCGCAAAATGACGGTGATCTTCGGCACGGTCGCTTCCGAGTAGGCGTACAAAATTTTCGCGCCGTGGCGGATGATTCCCCCGTGCTCCTGGTTGATCCCCGGGAAAAAGCCGGAGACGTCCTCGAAGGTCAAGAGCGGGATGTTGAAGCAATCGCAGAAGCGGATGAACCGCGCCAGCTTGTCGGAGGAATGAATGTCGAGTCCTCCAGCCATCACCTTCGGCTGGTTGGCGATGATCCCGACGCTGTGTCCGTCGATGCGGGCCAGTCCGATGACGATGTTGCGGGCGAAGTTCGGCTGCACCTCCATGAAGTCGCCGAAGTCGACGATTTTTTCGATCACCTTGCGCACATCGTACACTTTAGTGCTCTCGGCAGGCACCAGCTCCAACAGTTCCTCCTGCCAGTCCTTGCCGACTTCCGCTTCCGCCACAGGGGCGCGATCGCGGTTGTTTTGCGGCAGGAAGCCAAGCAGCCTGCGCACGCTTTCGAGCACCTCCTGCTCGGACTCGGCCGTGAAGTGGGCGTTGCCGCTGACGGAAGAATGCACCCGCGCGCCGCCCAAATCTTCCGCGGAAATTTTCTCGCCCGTCACCGTTTCGATGACTTTCGGACCCGTAATGAACATCTGGCTTGTCTTTTCCACCATGAACACGAAGTCGGTAATCGCCGGAGAGTAGACAGCGCCGCCTGCGCACGGGCCGAGAATGACTGAGATCTGCGGGATGACGCCGGAGTAGATCGCATTGCGGTAAAAAATCGTCCCGTAGCCGTCAAGCGAGCTGACGCCTTCCTGGATGCGCGCGCCGCCGGAGTCGTTCAGCCCGATGAACGGAGCGCCGTTTTTCGCCGCCAAATCCATCACCTTGGCAATTTTCATCGCGTGCATTTCTCCGAGCGCGCCGCCAAACACGGTAAAATCTTGCGCGAACAAGTAGACGGGGCGCCCGTTGATTTTGCCGTAGCCCGTCACGACGCCTTCGCCGGGCGCTTCCATCTGGTCCAGCCCAAAGTGCGTGGCCCGGTGCTCGACAAACGGATTCAGCTCCACGAACGTGTCCGGGTCGAGCAGCAACTCGATCCGCTCGCGGGCGGTCAGCTTGCCGCGGTTGTGCTGGGCATCAATGCGCGCATCGCCGCCGCCCAACTGGATTTTGAATTTGCGTTCCATCAATTCGTCGATTTTTTCGTACATATCGCTCATCGTCCGACCTTCTTCCTGTCCCTATTTCATGATCGCTTTTTCGTAGACTGCCACCAGTTGCTGAACGGCGCTCGTCGGCGACAGCTCTCCGCTGGCTACAGCCTGTTCAATCGCCGGCAGCAGTTGCGCGACCTGCGGATTGCCGAAAAACGTCGCGCGCAAATAGTCCTGCGCCATGCTGTGCATCCAGTCGAGCAGTTGCGCCTTGCGCCGGGCCTCGAAGCCGCCTGACTTCACGGTCGTCTCGCGGAACTGTCCGATGACGTCCCATATCTCGGGAATCCCTTCGCCTGTCACGGACGAACACATGTACGCCTTCGTCTCCCAGCCGGTTGTCGCAGGCTGCAAGTAGTGCAGCACCCGGTTGTATTCGCCCTTGGCGATCAGCGCGCGGGTGCGGTTTTCCCCGTCTGCCTTGTGAATCAACAGCGCATCGGCAATTTCCATGATGCCTTTTTTGATGCCTTGCAGCTCGTCGCCCGCTCCCGTCAGCATCAGCAGCAAAAAGAAATCGACCATCGACCTGACCGTCGTCTCGCTTTGCCCGACACCGACCGTCTCGACCAGAATCACGTCGTAACCTGCCGCTTCGCAAATCAGCATCGTCTCCCGCGTCTTGCGGTTGACGCCGCCAAGCGTCCCGCCCGTCGCGGACGGCCGGATGAACGCCTGCGGATTGCGCGACAACAGCTCCATCCGCGTCTTGTCCCCGAGAATGCTGCCGCGCGTCACCGTGCTGCTCGGATCGACCGCGAGCACGGCGACCCGGTGGCCTTTTTCGCACAGCATCGTGCCAAATGCTTCGATAAACGTACTCTTGCCCGCTCCCGGCACGCCGGACACGCCGATGCGAATCGAATTTCCCGTGTGCGGCAAAAGCTGGCGGATAACCTCCTGGGCCATCTCCATATGGGCGGCGGAGTTGCTCTCGACAAGCGTAATCGCCTGCGCGAGCACGGTCCGGTTGTTTTCGCGCACGCCCTTTACGTACTGCTCGACGGAGAGGCGCGGGAGGCGGACTTTGGAGGAAAAGTTCAGCGAAGCCTTGCCGTCTCCACCTGCGCTCATAGGCCAGCAGCCTCCAGCCGATGCACAATCTCCTGCAAAACGTGCTGGGCCGCTACCGGAATCACCGTACCCGGACCGAAGATGGCAGCAGCGCCGTGCTCGCGCAAAAACGCGTAATCTTGCGGCGGAATGACCCCGCCGATGACGACGACGATGTCCTCGCGCCCGAGCTTTTTCAGCTCCTCGACGAGTTGCGGCAGCAGCGTCTTGTGCCCTGCGGCCAGCGAGCTGAAGCCGATGACGTGCACGTCGTTTTCCACCGCTTGCTTGGCTGTTTCCTCCGGTGTCTGGAACAGCGGCCCGATGTCGACGTCAAAGCCGAGGTCGGCAAAAGCAGTCGCGATCACTTTGGCGCCCCGGTCGTGCCCGTCCTGGCCCATTTTGGCGATCATGATGCGCGGGCGTCGGCCTTCCCACTGCTCGAACTCGTCCGCCATCTTGCGCACGGCTGCCACTTCTTCCGCATCCGCGTATTCCGAGCTGTAGACGCCGCTGATCGAGCGAATGACCGCTTTGTGGCGGCCGACCACTTTTTCGTAGGCGTCGGATATTTCCCCGAGCGAAGCCCGTGCCCGCGCCGCTTCGATCGCCAGCGCAAGCAGGTTGCCTTCGCCTGTGCGCGCGCACTCCGTAATCGCCGCCAGAGCCGCCTGCACTCTCGCCTCGTCGCGGTTTTGGCGCAGCTCCTGCAACCGCCGGATTTGCGCCTCGCGCACCGCCGTATTGTCGACTTCGAGAATTTCCAGCGGGTCTTCCTTGTCCAGCCGGTATTTGTTTACGCCGATGATCGCTTCCTTCGCCGAGTCGATGTGCGCCTGGCGTCTTGCGGCCGCTTCCTCGATCTTCATTTTCGGCAGGCCGGTCTCAATCGCCTTGGCCATGCCGCCCAGCGCTTCGATCTCTTCGATGTGCGCCCACGCTTTTTCCACGAGCTGCGCCGTCAGCGACTCGACGTAGTACGAGCCAGCCCACGGATCGACGACCTTCGTAATCTGCGTCTCGTCCTGCAAAAAAAGCTGTGTGTTGCGCGCAATCCGGGCAGAAAAGTCGGTCGGCAGCGCGATTGCCTCGTCGAGCGCGTTCGTATGCAGCGACTGGGTATGCCCGAGCGCCGCCGCCATCGCTTCGATGCACGTCCGCACGACGTTGTTGTACGGGTCTTGCTCCGTCAGGCTCCAGCCGGACGTCTGCGAGTGGGTTCGCAGCGCCATCGACTTTTCGTTTTTCGGGTTGAACTGCTTGATGAGGCTCGCCCAGATCAGGCGGGCTGCCCGCATTTTCGCGACTTCCATGAAGTAGTTCATGCCGATCGCCCAGAAAAACGACAGGCGCGGCGCGAATGCGTCGATGTCGATCCCTGCGGCAAGCCCTGTGCGCACGTACTCCAGCCCGTCTGCCAGCGTGTACGCCAGCTCGATGTCCGCCGTCGCGCCCGCTTCCTGCAGGTGGTAGCCGGAAATACTGATGCTGTTGAATTTCGGCATGTGCTTCGAGGTGTAGGCGAAAATATCGGAAATGATCTTCATCGACGCTTCCGGCGGATAAATGTACGTATTGCGCACCATGTATTCCTTCAAAATGTCGTTTTGGATCGTTCCGGTCAACTGGTCCTGCGAGACGCCCTGCTCTTCTGCCGCCACGATGTAAAACGCCATGATCGGCAGCACCGCTCCGTTCATCGTCATCGAGACAGACATTTTGTCCAGCGGAATGCCGTCGAACAAAATTTTCATGTCGAGAATCGAGTCTACCGCCACCCCGGCCTTCCCGACGTCGCCGACGACCCGCGGGTGGTCGGAATCGTAGCCGCGATGCGTCGCGAGGTCAAAGGCAATCGACAGCCCTTTTTGTCCGGCCGCCAAATTGCGGCGATAGAAGGCGTTGCTCTCCTCCGCCGTGGAAAAGCCGGCATACTGGCGCACCGTCCACGGCTGCGTCACGTACATCGTCGGATACGGCCCGCGAAAATACGGCGGCAAGCCCGGCATGTAGCCGAGATGCGTCATGCCTTGCACGTCTTCTTTTGTATAGAGAGGCTTGACGGGAATTTGCTCCAGCGTCTGCCAAATCTGCTCATCCAGAAGCTTTTTCGCTTCGGCGGATGCCACATGGTTTGGAAACAGATCGGAAATGTCCCGGCTGCCACGATACGGCACTTTGGAAAAATCAGGTCTGTTCATCGTGAGCTCACTCCTGTCCGCTCCTGAAGTTCTCGCAGCATCTGATAGCAATTGGAGCGCAAATGGATGCAGTCATCTACACCAGCCGCCTTGTACGCGGCCAACTGCTCGGCGTCAGGCAAGCCGGCAAGCAGCACGGTCATGTCGGCAGCTTCCTGCTTGAGCGCCTGGGCGAGCGGCGGCACCAGTTCGGGATAGCTCGCATCGTCGGAGCAGATGACGGTAATTTTGGCTCCGGAGGCGAGCGCCGCTTCCTTGGCCTCTGCGGCAGTGCCGTATGCTTGCGGGCGCAAAACCGCAAAGCCTCCGACGGCAAAAAACTCGGCGGCAAAATCCGCCCTCGCCTTATGCTTCGCCACAGGGCCGACTGCCGCGAGAAAGACGCTCGGGCGCTGCCCGGTCCTGTGCGTATAGTCGTCCGCCTGTTTGCGGAGCGCTTCAAACGCCTCGGCCGCGCGGTGCGTGCGCAGCGGGGCAATGACGGTCGCTGTTTGCCCGGAGCGGGTCAACGCTTTGGCGAGATCGCCTATGGTCGCTCCGGCGAGCGCGGCCTGTACCGCATGGCCGACCCACTCTTCTGCGTCGTGCGCGAGCTTTGCCAGCCGTTCGGAAAACGCAGACGGCGCTGTTCTCGCCCGATGAGCGTGCAGTGCGGCGATGCGCTGTTCATGCAGGGCAGGTGCCGCCTGTTGCGGCAACGGCTGCTCGGACGGATTCGGATACATATTCGTGCCGACGATGCGGCTTTTGCGCTCGGCGATATCTTTTTCCTTGCGCGCGGCGCTCTCTGCAATCACGCTTTGCGGGAAGCCTTCCGCCAGCGCCCGAAGCATGCCGCCCTTTTCCTCTACCTGCAAAAACAGCTCCCACGCTTTTTTCGCCAGCTCATCGGTGAGCCATTCCACGTACCACGAGCCGCCGGCAGGGTCTGCCACCTTCGCCAGATGGGCCTCCTGCTCCAAAATGATTTGCGTGTTGCGCGCGATTCGTCGGGAAAAATCGGTTGCCGGACGGATCGCTTCGTCGAACGCGGACACATCCAAGCTGTCGACCCCCCCCACAATCGCTGAAAACGCTTCCGTCGTCGCGCGCAGCATGTTGACGTACGGATCGTACACCGTTTTCGTCCAGGCGGCCGTCCGCGCGTGAATCTTCATCTTCTGGGCCTCGGTCGAGCCTCCATAGGAAGCGACGATATTCGCCCAGAGCATTTTCGCGGCCCGCAGCTTCGCGATTTCCATGAACACGTCAGAGCCGACGGAAAAAGAAAACTGCATCCGGCCCGCCGCTTCCTCAATCGACAGCCCGCGCTCCAGCATGGCCTGGATGTAGTCGACGCCCGTCGCCAGCGAAAACGCAAGCTCGGCAACCGCATGACCGCCGCTTTCGTAGTAGGCGTTGCCTTGGACGAGAATCGTTTTGAGCTGCGGCGCATGCTCGCTCGCCCAGCGCGTCATTTTCGCCATGGCGGCAAACGCCGTGTCCAGCGAGTACGGAAGCTCGCCATCTGCGAGCAGCGCTGCCACCGGGTCTTGGCCGATGCAGCCGCGCAGTTCTCCGGCTTTGCACCCGCTCGCTTCCAGATGAGCCAACACGAGGGCAAACACTGGCAAGCCGAGCGGCCCGGATGGGATGAAAATCGGCAGTTCCTCCAGGTTCAGTCCACGCAGCGCCTCAGCCAAATCCTCCACGGAAAAAAGCGAGACGCCTCCTGCTCCGATGTCTTCTGGCAGCGCTTCATCCGGGTCCAGTCCTGCCCGTGCCGCCCGGTCGAGGACGAGGTGCAGCATCGTTTGTCCGCGAGCCAAATCCGCGAGGGCCGTTTCGTTAAACGACTTGGCGTCCGAGGCCGTCATCTCCTGGCAGACCTCCCAGCGCTGTGCGCCGCCTCCGTACGGACTTTTCGTTCCCCTGACAAATGGCGCCTGGCCCGGCTCCACGTCTAGCTGTGGCAATGTTGCGACATCTTCCGTCCGGTAGATCGGCTGGCGGACGATTCCTTCATACGTCTTGGTCAACAGTTTGGCATCGAATGACGCGCCCTTCAACGATTTTTCTGCGGCTTCCCGCCACTGCTCGTACGTCGGCACGGGAAATTGCGTAAACAGCGTGTCTTTGTTCACTTGTCCAGACCTCCCTTCAATCGCGCTTTCCTTCTAGGCAAGCTTTACGAGAAACAGCGGCTGACCATGCTCAACCAACTGACCATTTTCCACCAGTACTTGAACGATTTCCCCTTTTACCTCTGCCTCAATCTCGTTAAACAGCTTCATGGCCTCGACAATACAAACGATGCTTGACGGCTCTACGCGGTCGCCCGCGGAAACGTACGGCGGAGCATCCTCGGCCGGAGCGGCATAGAAGGTCCCGACCATCGGGGAGGTAATTTTGTGCAAACTTTCCGTCTGTTCAGCGACTGCGGCCGGAGCGACTTTTTCTGCTACAGCTACAGCCACAGGTTGCGGCTTCGGTTGCTGGACAGGCGCTTTTTCAGGTTGTGGCAAGGCAACGACCGCAGCCGCTTTTTTGCCAGGCTCCGTCTTTTGCACGTAGGCCGCTTTGTCGGCTGTCGCAGTCTCATTCGTGCGTCGTTTGATGCGCAGGCGGGATTCCTCGTCTTTTACTTCGAGCGATTCTATGTCCGTCTGCTCCAACAGCTTTACAAGTTCTCTCAATTCATAGATCGTCAGCACACTTATTCCTCCCGTGTTCCGAGTCTGTCTTTTACGAACCGACTGGTTGGTCTGTGGAGTGTCTACTGGACCGACCAGTTGGTCTTTTGCTGATTATAGCAAATATCTGAATAATAGTACAGACCAACCAGTCAGTCTGCGCGATACATTTTTAAGCGGACCGTGAAGCGACTATGCCCCTGCTCTCTTGCCAGCAAACGGCGAGTAGCCGCCTGATCCCTCCTGCTTTAAAACGACTTGAACGGCGTGTCGCCAGACGTCAGGAAAAAACGGTTGAACGCCGGATTTTCCATCGCCTCGGGCTTCAAAACGGAATGCAGCACCATGTCGGCGTAAATGTCCGCAATCTGCTCGATCGAGTACGTCCCTGTTTTTTGATACCATTTGTAAATCCAGTTGACCATGCCGAAAATCGCCATGGAGACGATCGGCACAGGCAGCTCCGGCCGAAATTCGCCTGACTGAATCCCGTCCGAGATGACCGTAAACATGATCTTTTTGTAGCGATCCCGCTTCGTTTCAATATCCGTAAAATATTCCGGGGTCAAAAAGAGGCTTTCCTGATAAAAAATCGTTACCTGTGAGCGGTACAGATCAATCATCATGACAAACGATTTTACGATCGCCTGCAGGCGTTCCGTCGGCGTATCCCATTTCTCGTAAGCTTCCTCTGCTTTTTCCAGAACGTACGTAATGAATTGGTCGTGAATGATGTAGAGGAGTTCATCCTTGGATTTGAAGTTGTGATAAAATCCTCCCTTCGAGGTTCCGCTTTCCTTGACGATTTGGTCGACGGTCACCCGGTGGTAGCCATGTGCTTCGAACAAGCGCATGGATGTTTCGATGATTCGTTCTCTGATTGATTTTTCGCTCATTATCTTCACCCGAGATCATTATAGCATAGAAATCCGTTTCTCAATGGCAGATTGCGCGAACAGCAGCCGGGCAGGAAAAACGCCGATTTTTCATCGGGCGAAAAATCGGCGTCGCGTTTTGCGGATGATCGCTATTCGCTTGCGGAAGCTGGAACCACGCCCAAATACTCTTCCAGGGTGATGCCTTGCGCTTTGATTTCCTTGGCGATTTCTGTCCCGACATAGCGCAAATGCCACGGTTCGTACATGTAGCCGGTAATCGCCTCTTTGCCTTCCGGGTAGCGGATGATAAAGCCGTATTCCTGAGCGTGCTCGGCAAGCCACTTCGCTTCTTTTGTGTCCGCAAAGCAGCTCGTCGCGGCGCATTTGCCGTCGATGCCGGAGACGTCGATCGCAAGTCCCGTCTCATGCTCGCTCGTGCCAGGCACGGCGCTGTACGTGCGCGCCTTTTCTACTCCGTCTTTTTGCACGTAGCGGTTGAACAGCGCTTTTTGATAGGTGTGGGAGCGGTAGGCGGATACGCCCGCAAGCGAGACTCCGTCTGCTTTCGCCGCAGCAAACAACGCTTCCAGTGCCGCTGCTGCCTCTTTGCGCAGCTTCCGCTTCTCGCTCTTTTTCGGGAGCAGGTAAGGCACATTCGGGAAAACGAGGTCGGTTGGCGTGTAGTTTTCCGGGAGCTTGCGCTGCTTGTTGACGAGAACGGCCATGCTCGCTGGCTCGGCGACTACCTCGATATCCGCAAGCATCGCCTCGGTGTCTGCGGCCGCTGTGGCAGGCGGCTTTTTCGGCGGTTGCGCTTCGGTTTGCTTTGCCTCATCCGGCTTGGCCTCGGCCGGCGGCGCGGTTTTTGCAGAAGGTGCCGGCTGCTGATCCGCCGGCTTGCTCTCCTCTGGCTTTACGCTCTTCTGCTTCGTCTGTTCCGGCGCTGTCGCGGGCGGAGCCGTTTTTTCCTGCGGAGCAGGCCCGGCCAAGCCGCTGCACCCCGACAGCGCAAGAAGCGCTGCCGTTACCAGTATGATCGGATGGTTTGTACAATTGGCAAAACGTTTCATCTTGACGTCCTTTCGAATCGGGCCCGGCTACAAAGTCAGCCCAAAAGGTGTTGGGTACGTCCTGCAAAGCGGAAGTACGTACCCATTATGACATAAATCGGGCCCGTTTCGTTACAGGAACGTTGTCTGTATCGGCAAAAAATCATCATGCCACCCCGAGCGATCGGTTGTCATACGTACTATTCTTCTTTTTTCGCAAAGTACGTAGCGAGCACCGACCCGGACAGATTGTGCCAGACGCTGAAAATGGCGCTCGGCACGGCTGCCAGCGGGTTGAAGTGAGCGGCTGCAAGCGCGGCGCCGAGACCGGAGTTTTGCATCCCTGTTTCCAGCGTGACCGCTTTGCGCTTGGCCAGGTTCAGCCCGAACAGCTTGGCGAAGAAATAGCCGAGCAAGTAGCCGAGCACATTGTGCAAGATGACGACTGCGAAAATCATCATGCCCGTTTCGACGATCTTGCCTTTGTTCAGGGCGACGACGATCGCCACGATCAGCACAATCGCGATGGTGGATACGAGCGGCAGCGCTTTTGCACTCGCCTCCGCCTGCTTGCCGAAAAACGCCTTGACGATGACACCGAGTACAATCG
The DNA here is from genome assembly GCF_058788915.1 of Brevibacillus sp. FW301-21C12A. NCBI lineage: Bacteria > Bacillati > Bacillota > Bacilli > Caryophanales > Paenibacillaceae > Brevibacillus > Brevibacillus sp. FW301-21C12A. The sequence continues at coordinate 61,170 of NZ_JBYTBG010000017.1, read as the reverse complement.
GCACAATCACAACCAGGACGATATCGAGAAACAGCGACTTCGCATCAATCGCCATCCACTTGCCGGCCAAAAGCGAGATGAGCGCAGGCGTGGCAATCGGCGCGATCAGCGTGGACACGGCGGCGATGGACACACCGAGCGCCACGTCCCCTTTTGACAAATAGGTCATGACGTTGGACGCCGTTCCGCTTGGACAGCAGCCGACCAAAATGACGCCGACGGCAATATCAGGCGGAAGCTGCAACGTAACCGCGAGGATGAACGCGAGCGAAGGCATAATCAAATAATGGCCGACGACGCCGATCAGCACATCGACTGGCCTGCGAAACACTTCGCGAAAATCTTCGGACGACAATGTCAGCCCCATCCCGAACATAATGCTCCCGAGCAAAAACGAGATGTAGCCTTTTCCTCCGACGAACGCTTCCGGCATGAAAAAACCGAGAATGGCAAACAGGATCACCCATAGCGAAAACGTGCTGCCGACAAACTTGCTGATTCTCTCCACAGTATGCATGTTTCTCTCTCCTACTCTTTCTCTATGTTTTACGGCTATTTAAAATATTTTTGATTATACTGCACGTTTTTTGATTCTTCTATCCTTTTCGACCATTCTATCTATACTTAAAACCTATACAGCTATAGCCTGCGCGTAACAAAGCAACAAAAAGACGCGCTGTTGTGCAAGCGCGTCTTCGGGTTCCGCCCTGGAGCACAGCCACTTCGTGCGCCGTGCTGCCGCCTTTTTTATTTTTGCAAACTCACCTGATCGAGCATCAGATGGAAAAGCCCTGGATGTCCGTGCTGATGACGGCGAGGTTTTCCAGGTTGCGGATCGGTACGAGCAAAGCGTCGCGCAGCTCCAGCTCCTGCGCCTTGGCGTAGATCGCAAGCCTTTTGGCCGGGTCTGTCTCCACTCTTCCGGCGTCAAGTAGCCTGTCCAGCTCCGGGTTGCTGTACTGAAAGCTGTTTCCGGCCCCGCCGCCCTGGGTGTGAAACAGGTTGTACTGATTGTAGTCCGCATCGCCTGTCGCATTGCCCCAGCCGCTGACGAATATTTCGTGGGTCCTCGTCTTCTCGATCTGCGTGACAAAATCGGCGTAGCTGACCACTTCGAGCCTGGCATCAATCCCGATTCCTTTTAGCTGCGAGCGGATCACCTGCGCGACCATAACGCGGTCGTTGCGGTCATAGGTCAGCATGCGGATGGAAAAGCCGTTCGGATAGCCGGCTTTGGCGAGCAGCTCCCGCGCTTTGTTCAAGTCGTACGGATAGCTTTTGACGGAAGGACTGTAGCCGAACACTTTCGGGCCGAGCGGCGAATTGGCCTGCGTTCCTACGTTGTTGTACACGCCTTTGATGATCGCGCCCGTCTCGATGGCAGAGCTGATCGCCTGTCTGACGCGGAGATCGCGCAGCGGCCCCGCCGCCACGTTGAACCCGATAAACTCCGTGCCCAACGCCTCGCTGCGGTAGACGCGCAGACGATTGGACGCGGACAGCCGCTCGATGTCCTGCACCGGAATGGACTCGGCCACATGGGCCTCGCCGTTTTCGACCAGCGCAATCCGCTTCGTGTCGTCGGCGACGACGCGGAAAACGACGCGATCGAGCTTCGGCTGATCGCCCCAATAGTGCGGGTTTTTGTCCAGCACGATCTGCCGGCCAGGCTCCCAGGAGCGAAACAGAAACGGCCCTGTCCCGACAGGGTGCGCGGAAAGCTCGCGGCCGTACTCGTCGATGGCTTTCGGGCTGATGATGCTGCCTTCGTGACTGGCCAAAATGGACAGCAGCGGCGCAAACGGCTTTTCCAAAAGAAACTGCACCGTGTACGGGTCGATGATTTTGACTTCCTTGATCTTGTCGAACATCGCAGCCCGCGGAGAAGCCGTTTTTGGGTCCATCACCCGGTCCAGCGTCTTTTTGACCGCTGCAGCGTCAAACGGTGTACCGTCGTGGAAGAACACGCCCTGACGCAGCTTGAACTCCCACACCAGGTCGTTCACCTGCCTCCAGGAGAGGGCAAGCTGCGGCGCGATCACCATGTTGGCATCCCGCTTGACCAGCCCCTCGTAAACTTTTTGGTGCACCACACTGGCTGCATTGATGGTAGAAATGAAGTGCGGGTCGAGATTGGTCGCATCAGACATGCGGGCGACGACCAAGGTGCCTCCCTCAGCCCCCGCTTTTGGTGGCGGGCTCTCGTTTTCCGCAGGCGGTTCCACCCCCATGGAACAGCCCGCAAGCATCGTCGCTGCGAGCAGCAGTCCAAGCAAGCTGTGGAAAAGTCTCTTTCGGATCATGGTGGACTCTCTCGCATCCTTTCCCTGTAAGCCTGTGAGGCGCGCTTGTTTTGGATGAGAAAACTTGGCTGCGCCAAGCCATTGCCTTAGCCTTCGTTGCCCTTATACTGGATAAGAATCTTATCCATTCTTAAACTGTACAAAAAGACCGCCCTTCCCAAAAAAATCCACAGAGAATGGCGGCCCGATCCTCGCGATGCGCAAGGAACAGCAACTGGCGTTATTTGTTTTCAAACAGCTTTTTATACTCGCCGAAGCCTTCCTCTTCCAGTTTGTCTTTTGGAATGAAGCGCAGCGCCGCAGAGTTGATGCAGTAGCGCAAGCCGTTTTCCCCCGGGCCGTCCTCGAACACGTGCCCGAGATGGGAGTCCGCGTGCTTGCTGCGCACCTCTGTGCGAATCATGTTGTGGGACAGGTCAATGTGCTCGGTAACGTTCTCGCTTTGCAGCGGCTTCGTGAAAGACGGCCAGCCGCAGCCCGCATCGAATTTGTCCAGCGAGGAAAACAGCGGCTCGTTGGAAACGATGTCGACGTAGATGCCCTCTTCCTTGTGATTCCAGAACTCGTTGGCAAACGGGCGCTCCGTGCCGTTGTTTTGCGTCACTTCGTACTGAATCGGCGTCAGTTTCTTTTTCAGTTCTTCCTGCTTCTGTTTGTCGCGCCACGCTTCCTTGATGAACTTCGCCCTGCCGGACGCCGCCTTGTAATACTGATAGCGCAGCGGATTTTTCTTGTAGTAGTCCTGGTGATACTCCTCCGCCGGGTAAAACGGCTTGGCAGGCAAAATCAAGGTCGCAATCGGCTTCTGAAAACGCCCGCTTTGCGCAAGCTCGTCGCGTGACTGGATCGCCAGCCGCTCCTGCTCGGGGGTGTGAAAGAAAATCGCCGGAGCGTAAGACTGTCCGCGATCTCCGAATTGGCCGCCTGCATCTGTCGGGTCGATCTGTCTCCAAAACATTTGCAGCAGCTCCTCGTAGGAGATGAGCGCAGGATCGTACGTAATCTGTACAGCCTCAAAATGCCCGGTCGTCCCGGAGCATACTTGTTCATAAGTCGGGTTTTCCACATGTCCGCCTGTATAGCCGGACACAACCTTTTCAATTCCTGGCAGCTTGTCAAACGGGCTGACCATGCACCAGAAGCAGCCACCTGCAAAGGTTGCGGTTTCAAACCGGGAATGTTCGCTGTTCATGCCATTCGCCTCCTGAAATATACGACAGCTTCGCTAAGTCGATTGTACATGGTTTGCAAAATGAAAGTCCACTCCGTAGCTGTCGCAAACAGCAACCGGGTAAAAAAAGACCCCGTCTGGACGAGGTCTTGAAATGGGGGAAATGAAATTTGCGCTTACGCTTCCACTTCTTTTTCAGCCCCGGACAGCGCCTGGGCAAAGCCGGAGAGCATCACGACCATGTGGGCAATGCCTTCCTCAAAGTCTTTCAGACGGATAGATTCGTTCGGAGCGTGTACCTTGCAGCCGACCCAGCCTACACCTGTGCTGACGACGGGCAGTTGAAGTTGCTCCCCGAAAATGTACATCGGGCCAGTTCCTGCCGCATTTGGCGCGAGCACAGGCTCGTTTTCATAAATAACCCGTGCGGAATCGAGCACATGGGCGACGAACGGATGGCGGAAAGCGGAGCGGTACGCTTTTTGGCCGTTAATCATCGTGACGGAAATGTCGTCGAAGCCGTGCTTTTGCAGATGAGCCTCGACGCAGCGCAGGATGTGGTCCGGGTCTTGGCCTGGGACGAGGCGGCAATCGACCTTGGCTTTTGCCACCTTCGGCAAAACCGTTTTCGCGCCTTCGCCCGTGTAGCCGCTGTCCAGCCCGCAAATCGTCATCGTCGGATGGAACACCATCGCTTCACGCGGGTCTACCCCTTTTGCCGCCGTAATCAGCGGGCGCTTCAAGCCGTATAGCTGCGCCGTCGCTTCCTCGCTGAACGGCAGCGCGGCCACGACCTGCTTTTCCTCTTCTGTCGGCTCCACGATCCCGTCGAAAAAGCCTTCTACCAAAATTTCGTTTTGCTGGTTTTTCATCGTCGCCAAAGCTTGCACCAAGCGCCACGCCGCGTTGTCGACATACGCGCCCACGGAGGAATGCATGTCGATGTCCGCGCCTACGCACGTCAGCTCCAAATACGCCATACCTTTGATTCCGGCGACCATGCTGATGCGCTCAGCCTCGTCTTTTCCGCCGAACTCCCAGATGCACGCATTGGCTGCAAACAGGTCTTTGTACTTGCGCAAATACGGCTCCAGGTTCGGGCTGCCGATCTCTTCCTCGCCTTCGATCAAAAACTTGATGTTGCACGGCAGGCCGCCCAGCTTTTGCTGCAAGATTTTGATCGCGGAAAGCCGCGCCACGAGGTCGCCCTTGTTGTCTGCCACTCCGCGCGCGAACAGCTTGCCGTCGATCTCGGTCGGCGTGAACGGCTCGGTCTGCCACTCGTTGAACGGCTCTGGCGGCTGAACGTCGTAGTGGTTGTAGTAGAGCAACGTTTTGCTCGCGTCGCCTTCGCTGCCCGCTGCAAAAAAGGCGTAGACGACCGGATTGCCGCCCAGGTCGTCGAGAACTTTTGTCTCGCCGCCCGCCTCGCGAATCATCTGCACCACGTATTCCACCGTCTCCGGGATCGCTTTATGCTGCGCGGACACTGTTGGAAAGCTGGCGTATTGCTTCAGTCGGTCGACAGCCTCCGGCAATATTTCCTGGACGTAGCCCAATACTTGTTCCTTGTTCATGGTACGCTCCTCCTCAAGACCGAATGGGTGGTACGATTACTGCTGCAAGCTCGGCACCTTTGGCTCCATGTACGTCGCGAACCAGTCTGCGGTGTACTGCAATCTGAGGACGCGCTGCTCCGGGTCGCCGCTGCGGGACAGCTCGTGGCTGGCGCCGGGGAAGCGGACGAAAGACACGGGAGCCTTGCCTTGATGTTTCAGCGTGATGTAAAGCTGCTCGGCTTGGTCGATCGGGCAGCGGTGATCCTGTTCTCCGTGCATAATCAACAGCGGCGTCTCCATGTTGGCGACGAGGCGGATCGGCGAGTGATGCCACATTTTTTCCGGGTTGGTGAACGGATTCGCCTGAATTTCCTCTGCGCTGAAGTAGTAGCCGATGTCGCTCACGCCGTAAAAGCTCATCCAGTTGCAAATGCTGCGATCTGTCACCCCGGCCTTGAAGCGGTTCGTCTGCCCGACGATCCAGTTGGTCATAAGGCCGCCGTAGCTGCCGCCAGCTACCCCGAGGCGCGACTCGTCCACGAAGTCGAACTGTGCGCACGCGTAATCGACCGCGCTCATCAGGTCGAGGTAATCTTTGCCGCCGTAATCGCCGCAGCACGCCTGCATGAAGCGCTCGCCGTAGCCGAAGCTGCCGCGCGGATTCGTGTAGAGCACCGCGTAGCCTTTTGCCGCCAAAAGCTGAAACTCGTGGAAAAACGTGTTGCCGTACATCGAGTGCGGGCCGCCGTGGATTTGCAGGACGAGCGGGTACTTTTCGCCTGGCTGGTAGCCGACCGGCTTCAAAATCCAGCCGTGCACGTTCCAGCCGTCTTGTGCGGTAAACTCGATTTCTTCCGGCACGGACAGTTCCACATCCGCAAAAAAGTCGCGGTTCAGCTCTGTCAGACGTCGCTCGGCTCCTGTCGTCAAATCAATCTGGTACAAATCGCCAGGGATGAGCGGATCGCTAATGGCCGCGATCACCGTCTGCTGCTGCTCGTGGAAGGTAAATCCGTACACGTTGCGATTGCCGCCGACGATGCGCGTCGCCTCGCCACCGAGCGACACGCGGTAAATGCCGGAGTTGCCGCGCTCGCTCACGATCACGTACAGCGCGCTTCCGTCCTCTGTCCAGACCGCGCCCGGATTCGGATGTCCCGGGGAGCGCACGTCGCCAATCGTCGAATCGCCAATCTGCACATCCCAGTCTGCCGTCACGCACGTCTGCTGGCCGCTTTCCAAATCGTAGACCCATACTTTCTTTTGCGTCGCATTCAGGTAGGTTTCAGACACGCTGCCAATATAGGCGAGCTTTTTGCCGTCCGCCGACCAGGTTGGATAAAAGAAGGTTCCGTTGCTGCTCGTCAGCTTTTTCCATTCCCCTCCCGCAATCGGGATGAGGTACACATCGAGGCTGTGCTGCATGTCGGGATTTTCCGTGCGGTTGGCCGTGATCGCCAGCCATTGTCCATCCGGCGACCAGGAGCCGACCGTATGGTGGTACGGGCCGTCCGTGAGCGCCGTGATTTCTCCCGATTGCACATCGACCAGTGCCAGTTGCCGGGTTTTTTCGTACAAGTAGCCGTGGTCGTCGGACTTGTATTTCATCCGCTCCACGTGGATGACTTTCGGGGCAGTCGCTTTCTTTTCGCCTTCGCCTTCGCGGTCGTGGAACGTCTCACCGCGATCCAGCAGGGCAGAAAACGCGATGTAGCGGCCATCCGGCGACCAGATCGGAGTGCTTGCTCCTGCCTTGCAGAAAGTGAGCTGGCGCGGCTCGCCTCCGGTAGCGTCCATCAGCCACACCTGTGACGTGCCGGAACGCTTGGAGACGAACGAAAGCTGCGAGCCATCCGGCGACCAGCGCGGATACGTGTCGCGCACAGCGCCTGTCGTCAGCGCCCGCGGCTCTGCCGCTGCCAGCTCTCTTACGTACAGATGGTTGCGGTACGCATGTTCCTCGTCAATCGAGGTTTCTACGTAGACGACGGTGCGCCCGTCCGGAGACAGTTGGGGATCGCTCGCGTACTTCAGTTGGTACAAATCTTCTGCGGTCATTCCTCGTTTGGTCATGCCCCTCACTCCTTTTCACTATGGGAAGGCTGTAGATGCTGCAAGAAAAACTGCGTAATGCTCTGGTTCAGCGTGATGTGGTTGGCGAGCTTTTCCGTGAAATGACCCTCGTCCTCGAAGACGTGCAGCGAAACCTGCTGCCCTCTGGCCTGCATATCCGCCACAAGCTGTTCTGCCTCGCTTACGGGTACGCGGGTGTCGTTGCGCCCGTGGAAGACGAGCAACGGCGCCTTGATCTTGGCGGAGTGATTCAGCGGCGCGATCTCTTCGAAGAAATCGTCGTCCTCGCCCAAATATCCGTACTCGACCTCGCGCAGCTTTCTCCGCCATTCCCCGGTGTTTTCCAGGAACGTGCGGAAGTGCGAAATGCCGACGATATCCACTCCGGCAGCCCACAGGTCGGGGTAATGGGTCAGAGCGGCCAGCACCATGAAGCCTCCGTAGCTGCGTCCCATGATACCGATTGCTTGCGGGTCGACCGTGTCTTTTTGCGACAGGTCTTTGACCAGCCAGGCGAGATCGGCGACAGAGTCCATCCGTTTGCGGCGATCGTCGAGCTGCACGTACTCCCGGCCGTAGCCCATGCTGCCGCGCACATTCGGAGCCACGACGGTGAAGCCTTGATTGGCCAAATATTGAAAAACCGGATGATACTCGGCGCGAATCTGGCTCTCCGGCCCGCCGTGGACGTAGACGACGACAGGGCTTTTGCCCGTTTTTTCCTTGCTGTACAGGAAGTACGGAACTTCCAGGCCGTCGAACGAACGGAACGTACACAGCTTTGGCTCGACCAGCTTGTCCTGGATCGTCCGCGCCACGCCGATGCTCGTCACGCGCGCGCTTGTTTTTTCGCGGAGCGAGTACGTCCATATATCGCCGGGCAAGGTCGGGCTTTTCAGCGCAAAGGCAAGCTGCTCATCCGCCCGGAAAGCCAATCCGGCAATTACTCCGCCAGGCACGTTTTCCGCCAACTCCCAGCGCTCTTCGGCCAGCGAGTAAACGCCCAAAACGGAACGCCCGCCCTGATTGACGGTAAAAGCAAGCAAATCCTCGTCGGGCGAGAGCTTCGCTTCCTCGATATCCCACTTCGCGATGTGAACGAGCTTCACAAGCTCTGCATCTGCCAGCGAAAAGCGGCAAAGCGCCATCGTATTGTCGTCGCGGTCTGTGACGATGTAGCCGTGCTCGCCGTCCTTCGTCAATTGCAGCGACTGGAAGCGCGCCTGCTTGCTGCAAATCGGCAGCTTCTTCGCCTCTCTGCTCTTTAGATCGAGCAGGTAGAGCGCGTTGTCGATATTCGTTTCCTGCACGGTAAAAATCAGGCCGTTGCCATTCGGCAGCCAGGCGATCGGGTCGCAGCGCCCGTCAAAGCGATACACCTCTTCATAGACACCGCTGTCCACGTCTTGCACGTACAGGTCGAAGCAGCGCGGATGCCTGCGGTTGCTCGACCAGGCGATCTTTTTGCTGCAAGGCGACCAGCCACCGAAGTAGTGGAAACATTGCGGCGCATCCGTGAGCGGCTTGACGGCAGCCCCTTTGTCCGTCAACAAAAAAAACTGCTGCCGTTCGTCGCCTTTGTTGTCCATGCCTACGACGGTTTTCGTCCCGCACGGCGAATGCCCGAAATCGACCACTCTGTCAGGCAAAAAGCTCATCTGGCGCGCGCTCTGGCTCCCTTCGTCCCAGCGCCACAACTGGGCGATGCCTGTCAGCTTGGTCAAAAAGGTCAGCTCGTCTGTCTGCGGCACCACTTTCAACTGATAGGCGGACTTCACTTGCAAATAGTCCATAAACAAGGTTCAATCACCCTTTCCTCGTAAGTTGCGTGTGTATGTAGGTGGATCTTGGCTGACGAATCGTTGCGTGGGGATGACCGTGTAGAAAAGGGAAAAAAGAGGAGAGACTCCTCTTTTTTCTATTTTTTCGTTGCCCAACGCGCACTTGGGAAAGCGTTGACCGGATATGTCAAACCTTCCAAGTTTGGTTTAACCAAATAGTTTTGCTGATAGTGGTAAATCGGAATGAACGGCATGTCATCCATCAGGACCGCTTCGGCTTTATGCAGCAATTCCATCCGTTTGTTCGGATCTTGCTCGACTTTTGCCGCCATGTTGAGTTGATCGTACTCCTTGTTCACCCAGCCAGTGCGGTTGTTCGGGCTGTCGCCCAAATAGTAGTCGAGGTTAAACGCCGGGTCGCTGATTTGGCCTACCCAACCCATACGAGCCATTTGATAGTTCTTTTGTTTCGTCGTGTCGAGGTACACTTTCCACTCTTGGTTCATCATCTTCACTTCTACGCCCAGGTTTTTCTTCAACATTTCCTGAATCGCCTGCGCTACTTTTTTGTGGCTCTCATCTGTGTTGTACATGAGCGTTACTTCAGGCAGAGTAGACCAGCCCTCTTCCTGCATGCCCTCTGCGAGCAGCTTTTTCGCTTCTGCCACGTCTTCTTTGAAGTAGTCGCCGCCTTCTTCGCGGAAGTCTTTGCCTGTCGGCGTGATCGCTCCGCGCGGTACCATCGAGTAAGCTGGCGTTTCTCCGCCCTGGCTGACCATTTCGGTCAACGCTTTGCGGTCGATTGCCATTGCGAAAGCACGGCGGACCTTTTTGTTGGTGAACGGCTCTTTCGTTACGTTGAACATGTACATGTACGTGCCGTAGTATGGAACGGATTTGTAGTCAGGGCTTGATTTTTCCTGGGCGAGAATGTCAGAAGGCATCTCTTTGTTGAAATCAAGCTCGCCGCTTTTGTACATCTGGTAGGACGTCGTGGCATCGTTCACCATTTTCCAGGTGATCTTCTCCATTTTTACGTCGTCCTTGTTCCAGTAATGCTCGTTCTTTTCAATGACCAGCTCGGAGTCATGCTTCCAGGAAACGAGCTTGTACGCGCCGTTGGAAATGTACGTTTCCGCATCGGCTGCCCATTTTGGATTGGCTTCGGCCAGCTTTTTGTTGATCGGATGCCAGTAGCGGGTTGCGAGCATTTTGTCGAAGTAGGAAGTTGGCGCTACCAGCTCGATTTCCAGCGTTTTTTCGTCTACAGCCTTGATGCCGACGTCTTCTGCTTTTCCAGTCCCTTTGTTGTAAGCCTCTGCTCCTTTAATGTAGTAGAGCAGATAGGCAGTCGTGGAAGCAGTCGCCGGATCAATGTGCTTCATGAACGTATAGGCGAAATCTTCTGCCGTCACCGGCTCGCCGTTCGACCACTTCGCATCGTCACGCAAAATGAACGTGTACTTCAACTTGTCGTCGGACAGCTTCACTTCTTTTGCTGCGCCCAGGATCGGATTGCCCTCTTTGTCCTTGGTGTACAGCCCTTCGCCCAGATGATCCATAATCCAGAACGAGGTCGTATCTGTGGAGGTGAGCGGGTTCAAGTCAGGCGGTTCTGACTTGGCGTTGAACACGACTTCTTGTTTGACCGCAGCAGTTGGAGCACCTGTAGCGGCACCTCCGTTGGTTGCTGTCCCGCCGCTGCCGCCGCAGCCAGCAAGCGCTGGCACCACGAGCGACAGAGACAGGGCAAAAGCAGCTAGTTTCTTCACAATGGTTCCCCCTGTATAAAAAGATGTAAAATCGTACTACCGATACAAATGGCAGGCGACCCAATGTTTGGGCGCCGCCTCGATCCACTCCGGCACCTCTTGTGCGCATTGCTCGGTTGCTTTCGGGCAGCGCGTCCGGAAGACGCAGCCGCTCGGAGCATTGGCAGGGCTCGGCAAATCCCCCTGCAAAATGATGCGCTCCCGCTTGATCGTCGGGTCGGGAATCGGGATCGATGACAACAAGGCTTGCGTATATGGATGCAATGGTTTGGCGTAAAGCTCGAAGCTCTCGGCCATTTCCACCATTTTCCCTAAGTACATGACGCCAATTTTCGTCGAGATATGCTTGACCATCGACAGATCGTGGGCGATGAACAGGTAGGTCAGCCCTTTGTCCTGCTGCAAATCTTCCAGCAGATTGACGACCTGCGCCTGGATCGACACATCGAGCGCAGAAATCGGCTCGTCGGCGATGATAAATTCCGGCTCGACCGCCAGTGCCCGCGCGATGCCGATCCGTTGCCGCTGACCGCCGGAAAACTCATGCGGAAACCGGCTGGCGTGCTGCTTGGAGAGACCGACCAGCTCCAGCAGCTCCTTGACCCGATCGGCGCGCGCCCCGCGCGACAAGCCGTGGATGTCCAAGCCTTCTGCGATAATATCCATGACCGTCATGCGCGGATTGAGACTGGCCTGCGGGTCCTGGAAGATCATCTGCACATCGCGGTTGAACTGCGCCGAGTCTTTTCCTTTTAATTGGTGTACATTTTTGCCCTTGAACAAAACTTCGCCGTCTGTCCGGTCGTACAGGCGAATCATCGTCCTGCCGAGCGTCGACTTTCCGCAGCCGCTTTCCCCTACCAGCCCGAGCGTCTCTCCCCGCTTGATCGAAAACGTGACCCCATCTACCGCCTTGAGCTGGATGCCGTTGCCGATCTCGAAATGTTTCTTCAAATTTTTTACTTCCAGCAATGACTCACTCATCTACGTCTGCCTCCCTGCTGCTACGAGCTCATCCAGCTTGGGCGCCCGAGGATCATGCAACCAGCATGCTGCCTGGTGTGCATTTTCAAACACGCTAGCCTCTGGCATCTGCTGCTCGCATATTTCCATCGCAAACTGGCAGCGCGGGGCAAACGGGCAGCCTTTTGGCGGATGGAACAAGTCTGGCGGCGCGCCTTCGATCGGCACGAGCCGTTCTTTTTCCTCGCCATCAATACGCGGCAGCGAGCGCATCAGCCCCCATGTGTACGGGTGCTTCGGATTGGCGAAAATGTCCTCGACCTTGCCCGTCTCGACGACGATCCCTGCGTACATGACGACAGCGCGGTGCGCGATCTCCGCTACGACCCCCAGATCGTGCGTAATCATCACGATAGAAAGCTGCTGCTTGGCTTGCAGTTCGCGCAGCAAATCGAGAATTTGCGCCTGAATCGTCACGTCGAGCGCCGTAGTCGGCTCGTCGGCGATCACCAGCTTCGGATTGTTGGCCAGCGCGATGGCGATGACGACGCGCTGGCGCATGCCGCCGGAAAATTCGTGCGGGTATTGATCGACCCGTTTTTCCGGATCGGGAATGCCGACCAGCCGCAGCATTTCCATGGCCTTTTGCCGCGCTTCTTCCTTCGTCACCTGCTGAGAGCGCACGAAGCCTTCCACGATCTGGGCTCCTACCTTCATCGTCGGGTTCAGTGCGGTCATCGGGTCTTGGAACACCATCCCGATTTCGGCGCCGCGCAAGGCGAGCAACTCTTTTTTGCTCAGGCTCGTGATGTCTTTTCCGGCAAAGCGGATGCGCCCGTCGACGATCCGTCCCGGCGGATTCGGGATCAAGCCCATGATCGCCTGGGCGGTCACGCTCTTTCCGCAGCCGCTCTCTCCGACTACAGCGACGGTTTCGCCGCGGTCGACGTGAAACGTGACGCCGCGCACCGCCTGTACTTCTCCCCCGTATGTCTTGAAATGTACCCGGAGGTTTTCTACTTGCAGCAATTGCTCTGTCATGCCCGGTTCCTCCTATCCTTGGGCGCGGTTACTCACGAATCCGCGGGTCGAGTGCGTCCTGCAAGCCATCGCCGAAAACGTTGAAGGCGAACATCGTCAGCGAGATCATCAAAGCCGGGAAGAACAGCCTCCACCAGTCTCCGGTCAAAATCACGCCCAGCGCATCGTTCGTCATCGTCCCCCAGCTAGCGATGGGAGCTTGTACCCCCAAGCCGAGAAAGCTCAGGAACGATTCGGCAAAAATCGCCGACGGAATGGTGAACGTCAGGTTGACGATAATGACGCCAATCGTGTTCGGAATCAGGTGGCGCAGCAGGATGCGCGGAAATTTTGCCCCGAGCACCTGGGCCGCCATAATGAACTCCTGGTTTTTCAACTGCAAAATCTGCCCGCGCACGAGCCGGGCCATCCCGGTCCAACCAGTTGCCGACAAGGCGATGATAATCGTCAAAATTCCCGGCTCCATGACGACCATCAGCATGATGACGACCAGCAAGTACGGCAAGCCGTACAGCACCTCGATCAGACGCATGATGATCGTGTCGATGCGGTCGCCGCGTTTTCCCCGGCCCGCCATGTATCCGGCAATCCCTCCGATCGTGACCCCGATCACGAGGTCGATCAGCGCCGCTGTGACGCCGATGATGAGCGAGATTCGCGCTCCGTACCAGGTGCGGGAAAACATGTCCCGTCCAAGCTCGTCCGTCCCGAACCAATGCTCGGCGGATATTTCCTGATTCGCGGTCAAAAGGCTCTGGTCCGAGTAGCTGTACGGCACCAGATGCGGCCCGACGATGGCCATGACCACCATCAGCACGATGAGCGTAAAGCCTACCATCGCGAGCTTGTTGCGGACGAGCTTGCGCGTCACCTGTTGAAAATGGGTCAGGCTCGGCCGCATCTGGACAGCTTGCCCGTCTGTTTTTTGTGCTCTTGGTCGAAACAGCTCATTCGCTGCTTGTTCTGCCGCCATTGGCTACCTCCCCCTGCTCGACAATTTGATGCGCGGATCAATGAACATGTACGCCAGGTCAATCAAGAAAATAATCAGCACGAGAATCGCGCTGTAAAACACCGTTGTTCCCAAAATGACCGGATAATCCCGGTTGAAAATACCGTCCACGAAATATTTCCCGATACCCGGCACCGCGAAAATTTTCTCGACGACGAACGTTCCGGTCAAAAGCCCGGCCACCAGCGGACCGAGGAACGTGACGACCGGCAAAATCGCGTTGCGAATGCCGTGGCGGACTACAATCAGAAAAGTCGGAATCCCTTTTGCCTCCGCTGTCCGTATGTAGTTCTGGTTCATGACTTCGATCATGCTCGTCCGCATGTAGCGCGTGATGATCGCGAGCGGCCCGAAGGCAAGTGCCAGGGAAGGCAACACGGAATGCTTCCAGCTTGCGAGCGTCGCGACCGGGAACAGTGGCCACTTGATCGCCAGATAGTTAATCAACAGCGGCGCCATGATGAAGCTCGGTACCGCAATCCCCAGGACGGCCATGACCATCGCCGCATAATCAATCCATGTATTTCGGTTTAATGCCGCAATTATTCCGAATATCAGTCCAAAAAAAAGCGCAATGACGATTGCCTGCATCCCGATCAGGGCCGACGCCCCGAACCCGTCTTTAATCATATCGTTGACCCCGCGTGTCTCTGATTTGATCGAAGGGCCCAGGTCCAGCATCGCCAAGCTTTTCAGATAAGACAAATACTGCATCGGCAGCGGCTCATCCAGATGGTACTTGGCGCGCAAGTTGAGCAAAATTTGCTCCGGGAGCTGATCGGATTCCGAGGCGAACGGATCGCCCGGGATCATGTGCATTAAGGAAAACGTCAGCGTAACGATAATCCACAGCGTGACGACCATCATCAAAATTCGTTTTAACAAGTAACGCGCCATTTTCTTCTTATTCCCCCTATCCAGGCTTGCAAAAAACGTGCTTCTCTCTCGTTCGGCCCCCTTTAACGGAAATTAACCTAAAACATTCCTTAAATCAACAATATAGTGATATCTGTATTTAATGTCAATTCTGATTTTTTTGTTTTACTCATAATTTTTTTCATCGGTTGCAACTCGCCTGTTCTAATAGTAAACTACGCTAATACGGAATTTTTCCCTAAAACATCCCTTAAACGCCTTTTGCTCACGTGCTGGATTTCCTTTGCTTGGGCTGGGTATTTATGGCATTGGCATCAGGAATATAACGATACGATAATGCCGAAAAGAGGATCGATCCACTTCGTGACGAATAGGTTATCCCGTACTTTACCGTTTAGTTGGAGGACATGATGATTATAAGAGTCGGCTTAGTAGGTCCGAAAGATTCCGTGGAATTGATGAAAAAGGTGGGACGAGAGTTCGCAGACCGCCTCGTCCTGATTCCGTTTGTTTACCAGCGCGCGGAGGAAGCGGCTACGATCGTGGTAGAAAACGAGCCGGAGGTAGATATCTGGTTTTTCTCCGGGATTGGCCCCTACTCGATGGCGAAGCAGCATTTGCACAAGCAAAAAGCTTTTTATCCGCAAATCAACGCCAGTGTGCTGACGAAGGTGCTCCTGGAATTGGTGTACCGCGACGGGCTATCGCTGGATCGCGTCAGCTTCGATACCGTATCAGAAATGCATTTTCGCGAAACGCTGGAGGAGCTTGGGCTGACGTGCGAGCAGCCGTATCTCAATCCGTACCAGGAGTTCCGGCTCACCAACCACCTCGTCGCCTATCACACGGCTCTCGTCCGGGAAGGAAAAGTAGACGCCTGCGTCACCGGGATGCTGTCCGTGACCGAAGAACTGCAGCGCCAAGGGATCAAGGTGTACCGGATGGGCTTCACCCGTCTGACGTTCCGCGAAATTTTCAAGCAAATTTTGCAGGAGGGCGAGACGCTGCACTTCCAACGGTCGCAAATCGCCGTGCAACTGCTGGAAGTATCCGATATGGACAAGCTCGCCAATGAACCTGCAAACGCTTACGATTTGCGCCGCCTCGACCTCAAGCTGCAGGAGATCGTGCTCGACTACACCGAATCCATCTCGGGAAGCTTCGTCTCGTTGGGCAACTACAAGTTCATTTTGTTTTCTACGCGCGGCTCGTTCGAAGACAACCCGGCGTTCCATCCGACGTGCCTGCTGGAAAAAATCATGCTGCTCACCAACTCGACAGCCAATATGGGCATCGGCTTTGGCGTCACCGCGCTGGCGGCCGAACGCAACGCGCAGCTCGCGCTCGTCCACGCCAAAAAGCACGGAAACGCCGCGATTCTCGTCGATCACGACGGCTCCATCGAAGGCCCCTTGCGCCAGGCCAAAAGCATCAGCTACGAGTACTGGACAGAGGACAAGGAGATCAGCGAAGGACTGAAAAAGGCCGGGGTCAGCATTACGACCTTGAACAAAATCATTTCGGTGCAAAAGGCGTTGGGGCAAAATTACATCAGCGCGGCGGAAATGGCCGAATGGATGGGCATGACGCCGCGCAATGCCAGACGGATTTTGAGCGATCTGGCGGAGCACAACGTCATCGAGCAGATCGGCGAGGAAACCCCGACCAATCGCGGACGCCCGCGCAAAATTTACCGCGTTCTCCCCGCTTTATCGGACAGCCCGTAAGTACAATCGTCCGCATGCCCGATTAGAAAACTTGGCCGCGCCAACCGCTTGGCTCAGCCTTAGTTGCACATATGCTGGATAACCATCTTATCCATTCTTATCTGTACAGTACAAAAAACCAGTCTGAGACACGGTGCGCGTTTGAAGCGATGCCGTGGCGGACTGGTTTTTTGCCGTTTGGTTTTTGGCTTTTGTATGGTTCTAAACGTTGCAGCGATTCGGACGATCGGCGAGCCTTTGCGCCGCCGCCTGCGCGGACCGCTTCGAGCGCACGCTGGCGACGACGACGCCTGCGACGATCAAAAGAGAGCCGCCCGCCTGGATCGCGGTCACCTGCGAGCCGAGCAGCAAAAAGCCGGCGAGCATCGCCACGAACGGCTGCAAGTTGAGAAAAATTGCCGCCTTCCCTGTCCCGACAATTTTCAACTGCGAATTCCAGACGATCCCGCACACGCCTTGCATGAGAATCGCGGTGACGATCAACATGCCCCACGCCCACGCTTCATGGCTGATGTGCGCCGTGGAATCGAGCGTCAGCATCGCCGCAGGCGTCAAAAACAGCGTCCCGACCGTCGTCGAATACACCGTCGTAATGAACGGCTGCATCGTCTGCGTCAGCTTGCGAATGATAATCATCGACGCCGAGAACGTCACCATCGCAATCACGATCAACAGCACGCCTTTGGAGATGGAGAGGCCCGCTCCAATCCCCACGACGAAAAAAGTGCCGAGCAAGGCGATGCCCGAACCGATTTTCATGCGCAGCGTAAACTGCTCCTTCAAAAACAGCGAGGCCAGAACGGCTGTCACAATCGGCGCCAGCGACAGGATCAGCGAGGCGGTCGTGGCGTCTGTCGTCAGCAGGCCGTTGAAATACGCCGTCTGATTGGCCAGGGTGCCGATGAGTCCGAGCAAGACGAGCAGCCCCAGCTCGCGCAGCGTAATTTTCACGAATTTTTTCGTCAGCCAGGCGTACAAAATCAAAAACAGCGACGTGAAAATCAGCCGGACATCGGCGAGAAACAGCGGAGGAAACTCTTTGACCAGCATGCTTCCGAACACAAAGTTGCTTCCCCACAGCGTCACACAAAAAAGCAGCAGCAAGTATGAACGAATCATCGTTTTTTCCTTCTTTCACCCGTTACATGATGGAATCCCGTATGCAATCGTACATGAGAAGGCCAAAAAAGTCCATGTGCAGATGCGCCATACTCTGCCCCAATTTATGTCTGGCGGCAAGCCGGGGAACCAAGGTCAAAGACGGAGTGGGCAATCAGCTCGTAGGAGCGCAGCCGTTTGGCGTAATCCGGAATGTCGGTGATGACCATGATTTCCGCTGCTTGATAGCGCTCTGCCAGTTCTTGCAGCTTTTCCCGGACAAAAAGCGGGTCGCCCGCGATCGGCGGCCTGCGGAACGCGGCGCTGCTCGCTTGCGCACAGGCGCTCGCCTCCTCCATCGTCTCGGCGCAAATGACGCCGACGGCAACGATGACCTCCGGCTTTGGCTGCCGGACGGACGGCTTGTAGTCTCGCTTGTACGCGGCAATGACGTCCTCCCCTTCCGCTTCGCTCATAAACAGGCCGAACGCGTAGCCTGCCCCGTTTGCCGCGGCGTAGCCCGCGCTTTTTTGATTGGTCCCGAGCAACCATAGCTGCGGCGGCTGTGGCGGGAGCGGTCGGGCGAGGACAGGCTCGCCCTCGACGGTGAACGCGTGGCCCAGCAAGGCAGCCAGTTGCGCGACAAGCTCCGGCATCCGGCCAACCTGCTGCAAAAAATGGTCGTTCAACGCCATCGTCGCATGCGCAGAGCCTCCCGGCGCGCGGCCGACGCCAAGATCGATTCGCCCAGGGTACAAGGTCGAAAGCAGATGAAAAGCTTCGGCCACTTTGTACGGCTTGTAATGCGGCAGCAGCACCGCTCCCGACCCAATCCGGATGCTGCTCGTCTGTGCCCCGATATGCGCGAGCAAAACTTCCGGCGCAGACGAAGCCAATCCGGGCATGTCGTGATGCTCGGACACCCAGTAACGGCAGTAGCCGAGCGCTTCAGCGGTTTGGGCCAGCAGCACTGATTGCCGCAGGGCAACAGCCGGATCGACTCCCCCGTAGATGGGCGACAAATCCAGCACGCTTAGTTTTTCTAAAGTCATATGTGCATTCCACCTAACTGCCTTGTTCTTTTGCCAGGCGCCTCTATGTTTTGGCAGCAAAGTCGATGGGACTGCTTGCCGCCTATGACGTTCCAGCGATCGGGCCTGTCTTGTTCACTATAGCGCTATCCGGTGCGATTCCACAACGATCCAGATGGCAACTGTTTCGACAAATGCGGCGTCCGGCTGTTTGCCTGCCAGTCTGGATGCTGACGTGAATACTACTACTAGCAACTCTCACAACATAAAAACAGGCCAGCCCCCTTTCGGCAGACTGGCCTGTTTTGTGCGATTCCGTTTATGGCTGCGCTTCTTCCGCTTCCTGCGGTTCTTTTTGCGCATGCTCCTGCTTGTTGTCCTCCTGAGCCGCTGGCTGTTGCTGTTGCGGCTTTTCCTCATTTGGCTTCGGTGCTTGCGCCTCGCTCTCCTTGTCCGCTTCGGTCGGAGCGAGCGCGCTGGCTACGAGCAGCGCGTACGCCCGTGCGCCCTCGGAGTTGAGATGCACGCCGTCCTTGTAAAAGTACGAGTTTTTCCCGGCGCTGGCCGCATGCCAGTCGATCAGCTTGACGTTCGGATGGGTTGCCTCCACATCTGCCAAAGTCTGGTTGACAACGCTTTCCCAAGGCTTCGGAACCCGCGTGTTGATGACGATAATTTGCTCCACGCCATTCAATGCCTTTAGCAGCTTATCCAGTTGGCCTTTGCTGAAGGAGCCATTCGTCCCCAGCTCGATGATGACGCGATTGCCGAGCCGCCCTTGCGCTTTCAAGGCGGCAATCGTGTCAGGCGCTTGCGACATTTGCCGACCGACCTTGCCGTCAATTACGATCCCGGGCAAAAGCTTTTCCAGATACGGCTCCACGTCGAGCATGACCGAGTCGCCGATGGCAGTAATTCCTTTGCCGGATTGGACAGCGACGGCTGGCGCATCCGAAGCTTTCGGCTGTTTGGAATCGGCGGAATTGTCCTGATTTTGCGCGGGCTTGGTGCTGTCCGCAGCAGGCTTGGTTGCGTTTGGCTTTGTTTCGTTTTTCGGCTTTGCCGCCGTCTGGCTATCTGGCTTCGGTGCCGGGTCCGGCTTCTTCACAACGGCTGGCACTTCCGGGCCGTACGGTTTTCCGGCGCGCTCGGCAGCCTGTTCCTTTTGTCCCGCAGCGTCTGCGGCGGAGGCCGACTCCACCGGCTTTGGCTGCGGGGAGCTGTTGCCAGCGGTAGCGCCGGAAGTCAAGGTCGCGACTCCAAAGTAAATGACGCACAGCGCGAAGGCGCATCCTGTGGCGAGGATGCGGGTAGAACGCTTGGAAGCCCCCCGCTTTTTGCCCGAGCCGACGTTCGCCCACAGTCTGCCCAGCGCGCCGTGGCGAATCGGTTCCTCGACGTATTTCCAGGACAAGGCGGCCAGCACGATGCAAGCGACAAGTTGCAGAGCGGCGCGCACGACCGCGATCACGCCTCCGTCCTCCATACCAGTCGGACTCGTGAGCACGATTACGGGATAATGCCACAAATAAATGCCGTACGAGCGCACGCCGAGCCATTTGAGCGGCTTGCAGCCCATCACCTTCGCCAGAGCGCTTGCCGGATGGGCGAGGACAGCTACCAAAAGCGCGCTTACAAGCGACAGCAGCACCAGCCCGCCCTGATACAAAAAGTCATCGTACTGGTTCGTTTTCCAGATCGACAGAAGCAAAATCGCGAGACTCGCAGCTCCGACCACGTCCAGCGTCAGACGCGCCTTGCCGGAGATGTTCGTGGTCAGCTTGCGACTCGGCCACATCATGGCCAGAGCAGCACCGATCAAAAGGGCGAACACCCGTGTATCGGTTCCGTAGTAAATCCGGCTCGGGTCTTCTCCCGGCACATACAGCACGGCCATCAGGATTGCCGAGAGTGCAGCCAGGCCGAGCGTCAGCATCACGAGCGGGCCGCGGCGTTTGACCACGGACAGCCCGAGCGCGACCAGGAGAGGCCAGATCAAGTAAAACTGCTCCTCTACAGCCAACGACCAGAGGTGACCGAGCGGCGAAGGCGGGCCAAACTTTTCAAAATACGATACTTCGGAAAAGACCAGCCACCAGTTGCTGACGTAAAAAACAGCCGCCCACACATCCCCGCGCAAGCGTCCCATTTGCTCCGGGACAAACAGCGCGACGCTCATCACGACGACGACCATCAGCAGCAACAGTGCCGGCAACAGCCGTCTGGCCCTGCGCAGCCAGAAGTCTTTCATATCCAATCGCCCGTGCCTGCTCCACTGGGCAATCAGCAAATCAGTAATCAGGTAACCCGAGAGGACGAAAAAGATCCCGACTCCGAGCAGTCCTCCCGGCGCCCAATTGTAATTCAAGTGATAAATAATGACTGCGAGTACCGCCAGTGCCCTCAGCCCGTCGATTCCGGGCATGTAACGGCTGTTGGAAGCCTTGATCGGTTCAGGCATGGTGGCGGCCTCCTCTGCTGTTTGTTTGGCGAGTCCGTACTTCCACTTGCTTGTGCGTCAGATCCTTGCCATTCGAAAAAACCATTGCTTTGTTCTTGCTTACCGTGCTCGCCATGCAGCTCATCTGCACTCTCCCCTTTTAATTCCGTTCTGTTTCGTTATTAGTTGACGGGGGCAGTCATTACACATCGGGAATTGCGTGCTATATGAATGCAAAAACCCCAGGTTTCTTAAAGGTTGGCTGAAGAAAACGGGGGTTGGTCTCGTTCATTATCTGCAATGGAAAATGAATCCTCCAATCATCATTGCCCGTATTCAGGATGTGGTGCCCTACGTACTTTCCGTAATGTGTGCGCCTTCTTCTTATGTATGGCTGTTTCCCCTCTTTCCTTCCTGATTTTTGTGCGCAAACCAGACTTTCCCAACGATGTGGACGAAGCCTTCGCTGCATCGGTGCCGACCGGATTTTTGCAAGAAAATCTGATCGGCCCAAATCAGTTGCCCGGTCACCTTTTTCATGCCTTCTGCTTTGTGCCCGGCAACCTCTTGTATCCTGATTATAAGACGCACAAAGACAAAAACGCGTTACAAATTGTTTACATTCCCTGCCGATTTTTTCCGGGAAATCACAGGCGCCAAAAGCTGCGGCAAAAGACAGGGAGCAGCGCTTCTGTTTTCAGCCAAATGGCCTGGTTTTATGCGCATTTTTCCGGGCGGCATGCCTCTTTTTTCCGGGCCGGACAGACGCAAAAAGCTGACGGCGCGTTTCCACCGTCAGCTCCACTATGTACTGCTATCGAATCAGGATGTCCGATACACATCAGGCCCGCATGGGATGTTTTGTCCAGATCATTCTGATCCGGTATAGGTGCAACCAGGATTCGTCCATGGCTTGGCAGAGCCATGGTTTCGAAAATTAAATGTGATGAGTAAACAAATAGTTCAGGAATAGTCCCCCGCTGATGACCGCGATGACCATACAGACGATGCCGCTTTTCACCCGCTGGGATACAAGACGCATAAAGCCAATACAGAAGAAAGCGCCGGTCACCAAAAAATAGGAGATTCCGATCCAAAACAAATTCCAAGGTAAGCTTGCAAAATCCACGTTACCCAAAAGTGAACACCATCCCTGTCCCAATCTACTTTCATTTTTGCATGGAGGATACTCCATTATAGCATTTTTCACGCTCTCTTCGCCGGTTTCGCTCAGATCGTAACAGAAGTGTCATACATTTGCAAAAGCAAGCCTTGTTTTTCCGGCTCTGTTTTCTCGGCTTCGCCGTCGGGGTTTTTGGCGCGGGACGGATGGCGCTGTGCCGGGGCTTGGCTGCTGCGTGTTAGTCAGACTGAGTACGAGCGGCATGGGCTGCCTGCACCATGGCTCGCTTGCCGCGATGCCGCTGTCCTTTTTCGCCTGGTCGCTGTTCATGGCGCAGGACGGTCGGCGCTGTGCCGGGGCTTGGCTGCTGCGTGCTGGTCAAGACTGCTTACGAGCGGCATGAGCTGCCTGCACCATGGCTCACTTGCCGGGATGCCGCTGTCTTT
The DNA here is from genome assembly GCF_058788915.1 of Brevibacillus sp. FW301-21C12A. Lineage (NCBI taxonomy): Bacteria > Bacillati > Bacillota > Bacilli > Caryophanales > Paenibacillaceae > Brevibacillus > Brevibacillus sp. FW301-21C12A. Next base: position 38,754 of record NZ_JBYTBG010000017.1, on the reverse strand, counting down.
TTTCGCCTGATCGCTGTTCATGGCCTGGGACGGCCAAAACGCGACGCGCAAAAGCACGCGCTGGCGAGCGCCGATTCAAACAGGCGCGGCGACTGACCGTTGGACTGGCCGTTGGGCGGCGCCTTGGTATTTTGGTATTTTGGCATTTTGACGCTTTTGTGCTTTGGTGATTTGGTGATTTGGTGATTTGACGCTTTGCCACTTTCCCGCTTTTCCCGCCGCAGAAAAAGCCGCTTTTTTTCCTCCCCGTCCCTCGCGCCTTCATGGTTTCTCCACATTCCTTTGCTACGCTTTTTTCGAAAGTGCGCAAAGGAGGACGCCAGAATCATGAACAAATCATCGTTACGAAGCACAGCCTTCCCGCTTTTGCTGGGCGGTCTGCTGCTTCTGTCCGCCTGCTCGACCGAGCAAGCGACGACCGCGGGCCACGCCGGGCACGACATGGGAGCCGACCAAAGCGCGACGCAGCAACCGGCTGCTCCCTCCCAACCGATGACTGCGTCAGGCGACAATGCCATGGAGGTGCTGACGGGCAATACGTTCACCCTCACGGCAAAAGAGAGCATGCTGCACCTCGACGACCAGACGATGAAAACAGCCTGGACCTACAACGGAACCGTCCCTGGACCGCAGCTTCGCGTCAAGCAGGGCGAGACGATTTCCGTCACCTTGAAAAATGAACTGCCGGAGCCGGTGACGATCCACTGGCACGGGCTGCCTGTGCCAAACAACATGGACGGCATCCCCGGTGTCACGCAAAATGCGGTGAAGCCAAACGAAAGCTTCACCTACCGCTTCAAGGTCGACGTGGCGGGAACGTACTGGTACCACTCGCATCAAAACAGCTCCAGGCAGGTCGACAAAGGGCTGTACGGCTCGCTCGTCGTCGAGCCGAAAACGCCGGAGCCAGCAGACAAAGACGTCACGCTCGTCCTCGACGAATGGATGCAGGACGACAGCATGGCCGAAATGCACGGTGGCGGCGGCTCGATGGCAGGCATGAACCACGGTGCTGACCACGCCGCTCCCGCCACCTCTGCTGCGAGCGGCCACGACATGGCGAACATGAGCGACGCGAAAATGATGCCGCTCATGTACACGATCTTTTCCGTCAACGGGAAGACGGGACCTGCCATCGCTCCGCTGCGCGTGAAGGAAGGCGAAAAAGTCCGCATCCGCCTCATCAATGCCGGGTATTTGTCGCACAAGCTGAACCTGCAAGGACATGCGTTCCAAATCGTTTCCACGGACGGGCAGCCGCTGCACAATCCGCCGCTCACGAGCGGACAGTTGCTCAACATCGCCCCCGGCGAGCGCTACGATCTCGAATTTGTAGCGAACAACCCGGGAACATGGCTGCTGGAGGAGCGAAGCGACAACCCTGGCGCCAAATCGCTTGCCGTGCCTATCGTCTACGAAGGCTACGAAGCGGCGCAGGCCAAACCGGAGTCGGGTCAACTCCCGGTCATTGATCTCACCCGATACGGCGAAGCGGCCCAAAGCAGCTTTTCGCTGGAGCAGCCGTACGATATCACATACCGAATGGACTTGAACACCGACTCGCGCGACGGGCAGATGGTGTTTACGATCAACGGCCAAACGTTCCCGAACGTCCCTCCGCTGGATGTAAAAAAAGGCGACCGGGTCAAGGTGACCATCGTCAACAACTCGCCGGAGGACGTCCACCCGATGCATTTGCACGGACACTTCTTCCAGGTGCTGAGCAAAAACGGCCAGCCCGTGTCCGGCTCGCCGCTGGTCAAGGACACCTTGAATGTGCTGCCAGGCGAGTCCTACGTCGTCGCCTTTGCGGCTGACAATCCCGGCGAGTGGATGTTCCACTGCCACGACCTGGGGCATGCGGCCAAAGGGATGGTGTCCGAGGTCAAATACGCGGGCTTCCAGCGGGACTTCGTCGTCGATCCGACCGTCGGCAACATGCCGGAGTAACAACATTCGCGCTTGCACCCGCTACGGCAAAAACGAAAACCGCTACGCACAAAAAAGCAGGACGCCATCCATCTGGCTCCTGCCTTTTTGCTTTTTGGAACAGAAACGACGGAAGCGCCGTTTCTTCGCAAAGCGCCGCACGTGCGCCCCGCTGGACTTTTGCACCTAGCCAAAAGCGGTCTTGCCCAAAGCTTGAGCTCGCTTACACAACCTCGCTCGCAAGCGTCTCGCGCCATCGCACGCCTGCGGGAAAGACGCTCTGCACGTGCTTTCGCAACTGTTCGTCTCTCCACAACTCCGGGCTCAGTATGGAGACGATGCCTCTGTCCTCGCGGGTGCGAATCAGGCGGCCAATCCCTTGGCGCAGTCGCAGCAACATGTACGGCAGGTCGACCTCTTCCATCGGCGACGCTGCGCTTTTTCGCTTGGCGGCAAACACCGGATCGTTCGGCGGAAACGGCAGCGACCAGATGATGACGTTCGAGAGAGACGGCCCCGGCACATCCAGCCCTTCCCATAGCGAGACGGCGCACAGGATGCTTTCCTCGTCGTTTTGAAAACAGGAGATCAGGTGGCTGATTTCCGCGTCGCCTTCGTACAAAAAGCGCATCGAGGCACACGCAGGGTACGCTTCCGCCGCGTTTTTGAACTCCCGCATTTCTTCCAGGGAGGAAAACAAAAGCAGCGCGCGTCCCCCGGTTTTTTGCAGCAAGGCGACAGCCAGCTCCATTTTTTCGGCGAACGGCTGCGTACAGGACAGCGGCGGAACGAAAGCTTCCATCTGCTCCGCGTAGTCGTACGGGGAAGCGACGGAAAACGACAAGTAGTCTTCAATGCCCAGGCTGTCCGCGATGTAGGCAAACGAATTTTCTACCGACAAAGTCGCAGACGAGAAAACGATCGGCATGTTTTGCGAGAAAACGCGCTCCCGGAGCACTTCCTGCACCATTTTGGGCATGACGACCAAGGTCGGGCCTGTCCACTCTTCGCTCATCCAGGAAATGACGTGATCGGGCCGCTGGAACAGGCCGAGAGCGAGCTGCATCATTTCCAGATGCTCCTCGACGATCCGCAACTGAAAGTCGTCCAGCGTGTACAGGCCGCTCTCCAGCGCCAGCTCCTCTTCAATCGAGCCAATCAGGCTCGTAAAGCGGTGAATGGCTGCAATCAGTTCGGGATGAAACACGATTTCCTTGCGCGCGGAGCCCGCGACTGGCTTGCTCTCGGCGTTCAAGCGCGAAAACAGTTCCTCGCTCTGGATGATCGCTTCTTCGATGGCGACGGCCAGCGACTCCCTGATCTCTCCTTGCAGCAGCCGCGTAATGATCTCTTCAAAAACGGCGTGGTTCAGCTTGTAGGTCAACGCCTTTTGCGCGGCAGGCTCCAGCAAATGCCCTTCGTCAAAAATGACAGAGCTGTGGCTCGGCAAAAGCGGAAGCTGTCCGCCCCGCTTTCTCGCCTCGTACGTCCAGACGTGCTCCATGTAAAAATCATGCGAACAGATGATGAGATCGGCAGACTTGCGGTAGTGGTCGCGCGACAGCGTCTGTCCGCACCGATGCTGCCTGTCGCAGACAAAGCAGTCCTGGAACGCATCCCAGTTCATCTTCGCCCACTGCTGGTCGTTCAATGCCGCGTAAGCGCTGCGGTCCCCGTACGGATAAAACGACTGGAGCGCTTCGTGCGTGTGCACAAAAGACGGCAGCCCCTCGTAAATTTCCTGGAAAACTTCATCGCCATCCAGTTGGTGACGGGCCTCGTCCAGCTTCCGCAAGCAAATATACTGGTCCGGCGATTTTCCCAGTCGCGCGTCAATCGTCAGGTTGAGGTGCCTGGCCAGCTTGGCGATGTCCCCTTCCGGCTTCACGAGCTGCTCGATCAGCGACTCGTTGGCACAGGCGATGATCGCCGGCTTTCTCATATAGCGGGCATAGCAGACCGCGTACAGCAGGTAGGCGAGCGTTTTGCCCGTCCCGACTCCCGCCTCGGCGAAAATCGTCCGCTTTTCCTGGAAGGCCCGTTCAAGCTGAAACGCCATGTAGATTTGCTCATCGCGGACCTCGAAGCCCGCCTCTGGCAACGTATCGTAAAAAACGTCCGCTACCCAGTCGCTCACCTGCGGGATGAACGGCTGGGCCGGATCGTGGGCAAAAGGATACCGTTCCACTTCAGACCTGCCTCCATTATGGTAAAAGAATCATCGAGCAATGATGCCAAAGTGTAATGATGACATGACTTGTGGAGAAACACAAGACGTCAGGAGCGAAAAAATCGCGATCCGTGGTAAGATGAAAGAGGAACACCGAAGGAAAATGTAGGAGTGAATGCGACAATGGACAAGGTCATGTTTATCGAAATCGGAATGGGGATTGATCTCCACGGGCAAAACGTCACGAAAGCAGCCGTTCGCGCTGTCCAAAACGCGATCCATCACAATTCGATGCCAGGGCTGCGCTCCGTGCTGCCCGGCAACGATATTCACAATATGAAGGTCAACGTCCGCCTCGCTGTGCCAGCCGACCGCGACAAGCTCGATCTGGACACCGTGCGCGCCGAATTGCCGTACGGAGAAGTGTCGTTTGAGGTCGTGGACGGCGGCATGCTGACGTCAAGCGGCGTCGTGATCGCGGAAAAGGATGACAAAAACGATCTGGCTTACGTCGTCATTGCCTCTGTGGAAGTAGGCTACTAGGCTAGGCCGAGCCGGATTGGGCTGGGCTGGGCGACACGAAGGCGGTCAAGCTGCCTAAAGCGAATCGGGATGGTGCTGATAGCGTTCGAGGTCAATCTCCCCTGCCTCGGAGACTGCTACGCCTTCGCCTTCCAGCAGCATTTTTTGCAAATTCATGGAATCGCGGTCCTGCAATCCGATTTTGCCTTTGGCATTGATGACCCGATGCCACGGAAGCTTGTATTTTTGCGACATGGAGTGGAGAATCCGCACAATTTGTCTGGCTCCGCGCGGACTTCCCGCCAAGGCGGCGATCTGTCCGTACGTCATGACGCTGCCCGGCGGGATGCTGGCGATGATTTTTACGGCTCGCTCTGTAAATTCGGTCATTTCCTGCGCTCCTATCTTTCTTGTAAAAAGATGACGTTGAAAAAGGCTTGTGACGGTTTCGCCATCACAAGCCTTTTTTCCTGTTTGCCTGCGCGAACGGCTGGCCCGGCTACAACTAGAACAGCCTTTCCAGTTCGTCTACCAGGCTGCCCACGTAGGCGACAGCGTCGCGGATCGGCTGCGGCTGGGACATGTCCACTCCCGCCTTTTGCATCAGTTCAAGCGGCTTCAAGGTGCCGCCCGCCTTCAATACTTCCAGCCAGCGATCGACGGCTGGCTGTCCTTCCTCTTTGATGCTCGCTGCCATCGCGGTGGAAGCGGTCAAGCCCGCCGCGTACGTGTACGGGTACAGCCCCATGTAGTAGTGCGGCTGGCGCATCCACGTCAAGCTGGCTGCCTCGTCAAGCTCCACGGCGTCTCCCCAGAACTCCGCCAACACTTGCCCTTTCCATTCCGACAGCTTTTTTGCCGTCAGCGGCACGTCGTTTTGCGCCGCCTCGTACACTTTGCGCTGCATGCGGCCTTCCAGCAGGTGCGTCACGAAGTTGTGGTAGTACGTATTCATCAGTTGCAAAATCACCCAGCGCTTGAGGCGCGGATCGTCGGACTGCGCCATGATGTGCTGCCCCAGAAGCAGCTCGTTGATCGTCGACGGCGCTTCGATAAAGTACAAGGACGGACGCGAATTGGTATAGCTTTGCTCGCGGGTCGCCAGCGTGAAATGGCCGCAGTGCCCCAGCTCGTGAGCCAGCGTAAAGGCGCTGCGCATGTTGCCCGACCACGTAATGAGGATGTAGGAGTGGTTGCCGTACGGTGTCGTGCAAAACGCTCCTGTCGATTTGCCCACGTTGTCCACGTAGTCGATCCAGCGTTCGTTCAACGCCTTTTCCATGATTGCGGAGTATTCCGGTCCCATTACTTGCAAAGCAGACTGAATCAGGCGGCCCGCTTCCTCAATCGTAATCGGCGGGCTGAATTCCGGATCAAGCGGCGCCTTCAGGTCGCAGAATTTCAGCTTTTCAAGCCCCAGCTCGCGCGCCTTCAGCTTGGCGTAGCGGCGCATGTGCGGCGCCAGCTCTGTGCCGATGATATCGAGAATGTTGTGGTACATGTCCAGTGTTACTTGCTGCGTGTGCAAGAGCATGTCAGTCACTGTCTCGAAGCCGCGCAGCCTGGACAGCACGGTTTGCTTTTTCACCTCAGTGGCGTACACAGCGGCAAACGAGTTTTGGTAGGCAGCAAGCGTGTTTGAAAACGATTCGTAGGCAGCCCGGCGCAGCGTCGTGTCCGCAGACATTTCGTAGTCGGCTTCAAACAGGGCAAAAGACACCGGGCGCTCTGCTCCGGCCCCGTCCTGCACGGGCGCAAATGACATATCGGACAGCTTCCCGCGCTGGTAGATCGTGTACGGAGCGCCGAATACTTCGCCGAGTGCGGCAAGCGACGCTTCGGTTTCCGCAGACAGCCGATACGGCTTGGTTTCCAGCAGATCGGAAAGGCTTTTGCGGAAAGGCGCAAGACCCGGCTCTTCTTGCAGGAACTTCTCGATCGTGCCGTCCGGCAAGGCCAAAATTTCCGATGGCACAAACGAAAGCTCTGCGTTCAGCCTGGAGACGACGTCCCCGACACGCGCGGAATTTGCCTGATTTTGCGGATTGGTTCCGTCCTCGGATGAGCGCAGGCGAGCATAGGTAGCTGCAAGATTGGCGCGAACCTCGATCGCTTCTTTTGCTTCCAGGCAGGCCAGCAATGTTTCTGCGCCTGTGTGCAGTTGCCCTTTGAAAGCCGTTACGGCCGGCAGTTGGCTGATAATCTCGTCCAGCTCCTGCTCCCACGCTGCTTGACTGGCAAATAAGTCATCCAGGTTCCATGTATATTCCACGGCTACCTGGTCACGCGTCTGTCTCGTCTTCACTGTGTCTGCCTCCTTATGATTCCTACAATAAAATGTTTTCTATTATTCAAGTTTGATTCTCGTTTGAATTTTCCTCCCATTCCAAAAAATAAATAAACGAAAAATGTCGCGAAAACTTCCGTAATCTGTCTGTTTCTGCGCTTTCCAAGGAAATTTTTTCAAAATGACTAGCGAGCAACTCCCGTTGTGCAGGTATAATAGAGAGGTGCTGAACGCAAGTGAAAAGGAGGCTTTCCTATGTCTTTCGAACTTTTGTTTGACCGCTATGCCGATCTCGCTGTAAAAGTCGGCGTCAATGTACAGCCGATGCAAACACTGGTTGTGACTGCTCCGCTCTCCGCTGCTCCGTTCGTGCGCAAGGTAGCGCGCAAAGCGTATGAAGCAGGAGCCAAACACGTACATATCGACTGGACCGATGACGAGCTGACCCGCATGAAATACGATCTCGCGCCGGATGAAGCTTTTGCCGATTATCCGCAGTGGAAGGCAAAAGGGCTGGAGGAGATGGCCGAAAACGGAGCGGCGTTTTTGTACATCAACTCGACCAACCCGGATTTGCTCAAAGGTGTCAAGCTGGAGCGAATCGCGACTGCGAACAAGGCAGCGGGACAAGCGTTGCGGACGTTCCGCAACTACACCATGTCGGACAAGGTAAGCTGGAGCGTGATTGCTGTCCCGTCGCCGGAATGGGCGGCCATGGTGTTTCCTGACTTGCCCGCCGACGAACAGGTGCCTGCCCTGTGGGACGCGATTTTCCGGGCGACGCGCGTGGACACGGACGATCCTGTTCAGGCGTGGCACGAGCATCATGCCACGCTGAACAGCAAAGTAGAGCAACTGAACGCCAAGCAGTACCGCTACCTCCACTACGAGGCGCCGGGCACGCAATTGACCATTGAGCTGCCTGACCGTCACATCTGGATCGGCGGCGGCAGCGTGAACGAAAAAGGCGCGGCGTTCATGGCGAACATGCCGACCGAGGAAGTGTTCACCGCGCCGAAAAAAGACGGCGTAAACGGAACCGTCCGCAGCACGAAACCTTTGAGCTATCACGGCAATGTGATTGAAAATTTCACCTTGACGTTCGAGCAGGGCAAAATCGTCTCGGTCAGCGCGGAAAAGGGCGAAGAAGCTTTGAAGCAACTCGTTGCGACCGATGAAGGCTCGCACTATCTCGGCGAAGTCGCGCTTGTGCCGCACCAGTCTCCGATCTCGTTGTCCAACATCATTTTTTACAACACGCTGTTTGACGAAAACGCCTCGAATCACCTCGCGATCGGCAGCGCCTACTCGGTCAACATCGAAGGCGGCGCAGCGATGAGCCAGGAAGAGCTGGCAGCCCGCGGCATCAATACGAGCCTGGTGCACGTCGACTTCATGATCGGCTCCGCAGAGATGAACATCGACGGCGAGACAGCGGACGGCGTGCGTGAGCCGCTGTTCCGCAACGGCAACTGGGCGTAAGCCAAATGAGCCGAACGGCACGCTTTCAGCCAACCAAAAAGAGGATCAGGCCCTGTCGGGAGCCATGATCCTCTTTTTGGTTGCCTACGCAGGCGTGATGATCGGATACAGCCTGCCTTGCATGGCAAAGGACGCCTTTCCCGTCTCCTCGGAGACGACGATCACCAGCGCGTCGCTCTGCTCGCTCAGGCCCAGGGCGGCGCGGTGCCGTGTCCCGAGCTTTTTTTCGCCGACGGCAATGTGCGACAACGGCAGGACGTTCGCCGCAGAAACGATCTGATTGTCCCGCACGTACACCGCCCCATCGTGCAGCGGACTGCCCGGAAAAAAGATCGACTCCAGGAGCGAATAGCTCAAAACAGCCCCGATGGGAATGCCCGCCTGCAAATGCTCGGCCAGGGAGTCGTCGCGCTCGATGACGATCAGGGCCCCTTGGCGTTTTTCGGCCAAATGCTGCACGGCAATCGTCAAGTCTATGTATTTTTCCGTGTACGGCGCGAGATAGCATTGCAAGTAAAACGAGGCAGCCACTGTCTCCAGCCGGCTAAATCTGCTGCGTATATGGTCGAACGTACCGAGCAAGCAGCCTTCCTCTTGGTCGAGGGCGAGCAGACTTTGCTCCATCGCCTGGGAAATGCTGAGCAGCTCTTGCTTCAGCTCGGCTTTCAAGGAAGATGAATCGCAGTTTACGTGCACGCAGGAAACCTCTCCCTCCTGTGTTCTCGACTACCCGACTGCTCCTTGCCTTGATTGTTCCCCATCCCGTGCGCTTTCATCCTGCTATCCTCTCGCGAAAGAGCCTGGCGCGCCTCGTCGCAAAAGAAAGCGGGTCAGATGGAGGAAAGCGCCCTTTTTCCCAGAAAAACAGGCGGATTACCCTTCCTTATGACGAGCGGATGCAGCGAATAAAGACGCCCGCCGCTTGCAGCGCCTGGCGAATGCTCTCTGCAAATGCAAGCGCGTGCGCACCGTCCCCGTGGATGCAGATCGTGTCCGCGCGAATCGGCACGTCGACGCCTTGCAGCGACTGCACCTTGCCTTCTGTCACCATGCGCACGACCTGGGCTAACGACTCGGCTTCGTCGGCGATCAGCGCGTCTGGCTGCGTCCGCGGCGTCAGCGTGCCATCCGCCTGGTACGTCCGATCTGCAAACACTTCGTGCGCGGTGCACAGCCCGATTTTTTCCCCGGCCCGCGTCAATTCGCTGCCAGCCAGTCCGAACAGAACGAGCTCCGGATTGACCCGGTAAACCGCCTCGGCGATCGCCTCGGCCAGCGCGGGACGCGTCGCTGCCATGTTGTACAAGGCTCCGTGCGGCTTGACGTGCTGCATGACGCCTCCTTCCGCCTGGACGAACGCTTGCAGCGCGCCAATCTGGTAGACGACCAGCTCGTAGGCGTCCTGGGCGGAGATGTCCATGTTGCGGCGGCCGAACCCGACCAGATCGGCCAGTCCGGGATGCGCCCCGATTGCCACCCGGCTCTCGATGGCCAGCTTCACCGTTTTTCGCATCGTGGAAGGGTCGCCCGCATGAAAGCCGCAGGCGATGTTCGCGGAGCTTACATGCTGCAAAATCGCCTGATCGTTGCCCAGTCGATACGCCCCAAAGCTCTCCCCCATGTCACAGTTCAAATCGACAACCTTCATTTGCTCTGCCTCCATCCCGCGTTGATTTGGATTCCCAGCTTGATTTGTTGCAGCTCGGTTTCTTGCTCGTACAGCGCCTGCTGGGCTTTACGCAAAGACACTTCCTGAAACTGCACGCGATCGCCCGGCCGCAACTGCGCCAAAATCGGCAAGTCAACGGTCGCCACATGGCCGATTTTCGGGTAGCCGCCAACCGTTTGCCTGTCCGCGAGCAAAATGATCGGCTGGCCGTTCGGCGGGACCTGGATCGTGCCCGTAGAGACGGCGGCGGAAATCAGTTCCAGCGGCGACTCCAGCGCAAGCTGCGGCCCTTCCAAACGATAGCCCATTCTGTCGGATTGCGCCGCGAGCTGATACGGCGTCGCGAAAAACTGTCGGCGACTCTCCTCGGAAAAATAGCCGAACTCCGCTCCGCGCATGACCCGGACGACCGCGTCTTTTTGGTACGGAAAAACATGCTGCGGGACAAACCAGTCCATCTCGCCGCAACCAGCGTTTCGCGCTTTGCTTTTCGCTTGCAACTGCTCTGCGAAAAACAGCGCCAGCTCGCTCGGCTTGCCTGGCTCGAGTCGGTCTTTTTCCCGGAGCGTCCTGCCCCATGCCCCGCCAAAGCCCGCCCGGACATTCGTGCTGCGGCTGCCCATGACGAGCGGAACCTCCCAGCCGCCCGCAATGGCAAGGTAGGCGCGACAGCCTTTTTTGGCATGGGCAAACTTCAGCGTGCTGCCTTTTTTCACCCAGACAGGACGGTTGCTGTGGATGCGCACGCCGTCTATAGCAGGCTGCATGTCCGCTCCACACACGGCCAAGAGCGCATCCTGGTGAAACAACAGCACTGGCCCTTTTACCGTCAGCTCCAGAACGGCGGCGTTCGGCTCGTTGCCGACGAGCATGTTTGCCATGCGCATCGCCAGCGTGTCCATCGCCCCGCCGACGATCACCCCGTGCCGCTGGTACCCGTATCGGCCCAAATCTTGAACGGTCGTGTACAAGCCTGGTGATAGGACTTCGATGCTCATGGTCATGGCCCGATCTGCCCCCATTTCCCGTATTGTTCCTCCGAGATCGGACAGAAGCGGACTCTGTCGCCTGCGCGCAGCAAGCTCGGCGGCTGTTCTTCCGGGCGGAACAGGCGCTCCGGTGTCCGGCCAATAATCTGCCAGCCCCCCGGACTCTCAATCGGGTAGACGCCCGTCTGCTCTCCCCCGATTCCGACGCTTCCCGGCGCAATCGCGGTTCGCGGCGACTGCCTGCGCGGGGTGGCAATGCGTTTGTCCAGTCCGCCCAAATACGGAAAGCCAGGAGCAAAGCCGATCATGTGCACGAGATACTCCTGCCCGGAGTGAATGCGGATCAGTTCATCCGGGGTGATGCCGTGATACGCGGCCACATCCAGCAGGTCAGGGCCAAACGCGCCGCCGTAGCAGACGGGAATCTCCACCAGCCGCGGCTTCGTCTGTTCATCCGCGCGAATGTGCACAAGCTGCCCCGCGAGCAGCGCCTTGAACCGCTCGTACGGCATGTCCGCTGCGCGCGGATCGTACCACGCCACCGGATCGTAATACACCGTGACAGACGTGTACCCCGGTACGTATTCGACCATTCCCGGAAGCGGGTGCTCTTCGAAATAGTCGGCGAGCGCCTTTACTTTTTGCTGTGTCGCCTGGTCAATGGCGTCTCCGAGCTTGATGACAATTCCCGAGTCGCCGAGTGGAAAAAACGCGACTTGCTCCAACCTGCTCCCCTCCTATTCCATTTTTGTTCCGATAATCGGTATAATCATTCCGAATTTTAGAGTAAAGGAAAAGAGGAGTTGTCCTCCTCTTCGTATTAGCTGATTTGTCCGCCGCCTTCGACGATGTCTTGCTCCAGTCGCACCGCTGTTTCGATCGCGACTTGCAGTCCTTTGGCGATCGTCTCCACCGACATGCTCGGCTGGCCGGGGTGCTTCGCTGCCTGCTCGGGCAAGTACGGAATGTGGAGAAAGCCGCCGCGGATCGCCGCGTTTTGCTGCGCGAGCGTATGCATCAGTCCGTAAAAAAGGTGGTTGCACACAAACGTTCCTGCCGTTTGGGAAACGGAAGCGGGAATGCCGTTCGCCCTCATTTCCTTGACCATCGCTTTGATCGGCAGCGTGGACCAGTAAGCCGCTGGCCCGCCTTCCACAATCGGGGTGTCGATCGGCTGGTTTCCTTCGTTGTCGGGAATCCGCGCATCGTTAACATTGATCGCCACGCGCTCGACGGTAATGTCCGGCCGGCCGCCAGCCTGTCCAATGCAGAACACGAGATCAGGTTCCGTCTCGCGAATCGCTTGCTGCAAAAGCTCGATGGACTTGCCGAACACCGTTGGCACTTGTCTTGTTTCGATGCGATACCGTTCCGACCGGACGTCAGCCAGTCGCTTGACCGATTCCCACGCCGGGTTGATCGGCTCGCCGCCAAATGGGTCAAAGCCTGTTACCAAAATGGTTTTCATCGTCGCTCTCCCCTGTCCCTGCTATCTGTTTTATGAATCAGCTTCGCCTCGCTCGCCTCCAGCCCAGCGCCGTGGAAATGCGCTCTGCGGCAGCCGTCAAATGGGCGATCAGCGTTGGCAGCCGCTCCTCGGTGAACCGCTCCTGCGGTCCAGCGATGCTGATGCCTGCATGCAGACGACCCATGTGGTCAAAAATGGGCGCTGCGACCGCTACCGTATCGTTTTCCAACTCCGAATAGCTGATCGTGTACCCTTTTTCCCGCGCATCCGCCACTGCTTTGCGCAACTCGTCCCTGTCCGTGATCGTCCCGCGTCCAATCGGCGCAAGCTCCACTTCGCGCAAATACTGCTCTCTTTCCTTTTCTTCCAGAAAAGACAAAATAATTCGCGAACAGGCCCCGGCGTACAGAGGCGATCTGCGCCCGATCTTCGTATAGAGCCGTACCGGGTGTGGCGTATCGAGCTTTTCGATATAGATCGCTTCTTTTCCGTCCCGGACGATGAGATTGACCGCCTCTTCCACTTCGTCCCGCAGGGCGCTCATCACGGGCAAAGCGAGCTGGCGAATATCCAGCCGCTCGGACACCAACTGGCCGAACTGCAAAAACAACAGCCCGAGCGAAAATTTGCCGTCCTCGCCCCTCTGCAAAAAGCCCATTCCTTCGAGCGAGCCGATCATGCGATGGATCGACGTTTTCGGCATGTTCGTCAGCTCGACCATCTCGTTCAAGCTCAATCTGTCGTGGTCGATGAACAGATTGAGCAGCTCCATCGACTTCACGACTGTTTTGTTCTGGTTTTGTATCATGGACTTCTCCATCCTCGCGATCTGGTTGTTTTTGTCCATATTTTATCATTATTGTTGCCAGGAGGAAAAAACAACAGATGGTTTTTGCCTACAGCGAGACGAGATACAAAAGGATGATGTTGAACGCAAGCAAAACGAGCGCTGTCGGGAACTGCACGCGAATGACGTGGTTTTTGTCTTTCAAGTCGAGCAGCGCGGCGGGCACGATGTTGAAGTTCGCTGCCATCGGCGTCATGAGCGTGCCGCAGTAGCCCGCGAACATCCCGATTGCCGCCAGATGGTTCGCATCGACGCCGAACTGGCCGATCAATAGCGGAATGGCGATGCCCGCCGTCATGACCGGGAAAGCCGCGAACGCGTTGCCCATAATCATCGTGAACAGCGCCATGCCTACGCAGTAGGCGAAGACGACCCAGAACAAGGAATGCGTCGGAATAACGTGCGCAACCAGATCAGAGACGACCGTCCCGACACCTGCGCTGGTAAAAATCGTTCCGAGCGTAGCCAGCATCTGCGGCAGCACAGCCGCCCAACTGATCGCTTCCAGCAAGCGCCGCGATTCTTTGACAGGTGTCAACGGGTTGCTTTTGGTCAGCGCCATCCCGACGAGCAGCGAGATCAACGTCGCAAGCCCCAGCGAGACGAGCGTAATGTTTTTCTGGTCGAGCACGAACAGCTCGCCGATTTTCACGTCCTTGAAGCCGAGACTGCCGACAATCGTCAACAGCGGAATCAACAGCGCTGGCACGAACAGCCAGTTGCCCAGCCGCTGGCGGTTCTGCCTGCGCTCCTCAGCGGAGGCTTCGCCGTAGCTTCCCACCTTCAAGCCGCCCAAGCCGACGATCAGCACCATCACAATGACTAAAAGTCCCATGACAAAAGGCGGGATGATACTGCCGAGCAGCAAGGAAATCCCGTAGAGCGCATAAAAAAGGCCAGAGGTGAAGCGGCGCGGATTTTTCTTGTCCACAAACGTAAACAGGCTGCCGCCAAGCGCAATCAAACCGAGAAATACATAGATCGCTTCCATCGAAATCCACATCGGTTATTCCCCCTTGCCTGTCGATGTGTGCTTGCTGTTGCGCTGTCCCAGCCGTCGGTCCAGCTTGCGGTCGAGCAAAATCAGGCGGATGCTGTGCACGACGAACGCGGCAATCGCGGTCGGAATGGCCCACATCGCCATTTGCAGCGGATCGGACGGAATGTTGTTCTGGTCGAAAAAGCCTTTCATCAATAAAATTGCGCCAATCGCGATAAACACGTCCTCGCCAAAAAACACGCCGATGTTGTCGGCCGCTGCAGAGTGCGCGCGAATATTTTGCCGCACGTCGTCGGGGAGGTCTTTGCCGTACTTCGCCTCCGCCGCTCCTTCTGCCATCGGCGCGACGAGCGGCCGCACCATTTGCGCATGGCCGCCGATCGAGGTCAGGCCAAACACGGCAGCGACCTCGCGGATAAAAAAGTAGACGTTAATGATGCGGCCTGCCGTGGCGGCCTTGATTTTGGAGACGAGCGCTTCTGCCTGTTCGCGCAGTCCAAAGCGCTCCAATAGCCCGATGACGGGCAAGGTGGCGATAAAAATCGCCATGTAGCGGTTCGTTGTAAACGCCTTGCCAAATTGCTCGATGATCTCATACAGCGGCTGCTTGGCGAGCAGTCCGGTGGCAAGCCCCGCGACCGTCACCACCAGTAGCGGGTTGAGCCGCACGATGAAGCCGATAATCACGATTGCAACACCAATCAAAACCATGTTGGTAGTCTCCTCTCAAATGAGCGCTAATCTAAAGCGGGCGCTTGCGGATGAGGCCGATGCGAATGGTGCCATCTGCCTCGTGCTCCCGGATTTCCTCTATTGTTACTTTCCGATTTTTCATCCAGTCGGCAATCGCCTGGTGGACCACATGGTGGGCGTGTCGGCACGCTTGCAATTCTTTGCCATACACCGTCTCGTCGTTGACCTCTGTCATCAGGTCGGCTGTCACCCACTCCGGGAAGCGCTCGATCAGATCATGAGAGTTGCGGTTAATCGGGCTGTCCCGCGTGTAGGCAATGCTTCCGTTCGACAGCTCAATCGGAAAATGCTGCGGGTCAAAGTCATGGCCCCATCTGCGGTATGTGGCGAGCCAATCGACGTTGTCCTGCGCGACAGCCGCGTCCTGGTGCAGCGAAGCGGTGAGGGCTGCGCGCAGCGAAGTGTAGGCTTCGCGCTGCTCGGGGGTCGCCTCTGTCAGCGCGCGCCAGATCGTGTACATCCGCGCGCTCGGAATCCAGTACGAAACCGGGAAGCGCGGCGGGCTGTTGTAGCCGCTGAACGGCTGAATCCATTCGTGCGACGGAATCCCGTGGTCGTCGAGCACGATGTCAGGCGCCCAGCGCTCCCATACTTTCGGATAAATCCGGCTCTCGCCAAACGGCACGCCGCTTTGAAACCGATACTTGGCAAATTCCAGTCCGCATGCGTTGTAGCGGGCGGCGTGGTGCTTCCAGCACGGGTTGTCCTGCGCAAGCTGCGCGTGCAGCGCGGCTCCGTCGACGTTTTCCAGCGGGATGATGACGAGGTTGACCGCCTCCAGGACAGAAGGATCGTCTGCAAGCTGGGCGATCATTTGCAAAGCGGCGTTCGTGCTCGATACTTCGTTGGCGTGGTGCCTTGCGTTGATGAAAAACGTCGGCCTGTACAGCGCGTGCTTGGCCGTGCTCGTCGCAAAGCTGTGCTGCGCTTTTCGGGCGAACAGCTCGACGGCCCAAATCCAGCGGCCGCTCAGCGAAAAATCGAGCGGCACGACCTGTCCGGGCACTTGCTCGCGGTGTTGTGCGAGCCACTGCTCCACGTCCTCGCCTGTGAAAACGTCCTCCCAAAGCGACTTTCCCTTGGAAGCTTCTGTAGTAGCCTGCTGCGCGATTGGCTGCTGGTCGGCAGGCTGCGCTTGTGATTGCGCCATGGAAAAGCCCAGCCATGCCTGGCACTGCTC
The DNA here is from genome assembly GCF_058788915.1 of Brevibacillus sp. FW301-21C12A. Taxonomy (NCBI): domain Bacteria; kingdom Bacillati; phylum Bacillota; class Bacilli; order Caryophanales; family Paenibacillaceae; genus Brevibacillus; species Brevibacillus sp. FW301-21C12A. The sequence goes on along the minus strand of NZ_JBYTBG010000017.1, from coordinate 22,458 downwards.
TCTCAGCGTAGCGTCCGCAATCCCTTCGAGCGTAACCGACCAGTCGGTTTCTTTGCGGCAAAGCCCGGTCGCTACCGCATCCCGAAACGGCATCCCCGCAAACGGGCGGATGACCGTCGCCGCGCCGCTCGCGTCGACCGCCGTGATCGCATGCTCCGTCGGAAAGGCGTACAAAGCGATCCGCGCCCACGGCTTGCCGCCCTGTTCGACGTGCATGAACGGCACGATTCCGCCAGGTGCGTCCCACTCCGGGTCCCCGACCTTTTTCCCGTGGTTGTGCATGGCGTGCAACGTGTAAAAGTAAATATCTTCGTGCAGCGCTTCCAGGACGGAGCTGTTCTCCTCCAGATGCGGCAGCTTTTTCTCCACGGCATCCATCCCGACATGGCATTCCAGCCGGGAAAACTTCGGCACGCCAGGATTGCCCCCTACCTGCCGGAAAATCATCGGCAGCACCTGCTCCTGGTACCATTGCCAAAAGCGATACGGATTGGTTGCAAACGGTTTCCTCGCAAGCTCGTTTTGCGTCTGCGCTTCCTTTACCCGGACGCCTGCAAACGGAACGAGCACACGACCGCGCTGCGGCTGATCCGGCATGTACGGCCTGCTCTCTGCCCAGCCTTCCCAGCTCCAGTCGGCAAGCACCTCTTTCGACTCGGCAAAAGCACACACGGAAAACATCGGAGCGGCAGAATCTTCTGCAAGCTGCAGGCGAATGCGTTCGAGCGGAAGCGACAGGCTGTCGGCCAAAATCGCATCAAACGGATACAGCTCCTGCAAAAAGCGGTGAACCAGGTCGAAGTGCTTGTCCGCTGGCCGAAACGCCCTCGCCCGCAGTTCGACGCTGTGCACGTCTTTGAGCTGGACGATTTGCGGCAACACCTCCTGCATGGCCCAGTTCAGCCCCGACTTGTTTGCGTCGCGAAACGCGAACCAGACTTCGACGCCGTAGCGCTCCCCGCATTGCCCGACCAGCTTTTTCGCCCACGCCGCAAACGTCTGCTCGCTCGCCGTGGTCGTCACTTCGATCTCCAAAGCGGCTCCCCCGGAATGTTCGGCGTGCTTTTGCACAACGGCCAGCAAATAGTCTCCCATCTCTGCCAGCTCGCCCGGATCGCTCCACTCCGCCGTCCAGACAGGCAGCTCTTCCGTAACCGCAAGCGGCACGGGGCCACCCGCTCGTCCACCGCCGCCCACATACTGCTCCCATACTTCTGTGGGGCGGGCCAAATGCTCCGGTACTTCCAGGCGCGCGATCTCTGTGCGCTCCCGCAGCGAAAACGTTTGCAAGCCAAGAGACGCGCGCAACGACAAATCTTGGCTGTCGCTCTTTAAGGCGAACAACCGCTGGCGCCAGCCGAAATGCTGTCCTGCGGAAAGCGGCGCAAATCCGTCTGCGAGCAGCTCGCGCACAAAACCGACCAGATGCAAAGCATCGCTCTCGATCCGCAACTGCTTGCCGTCCTCGGAAAGCTCCATACGGCTCTCTCCATGAGCAGCCGGGGCCGTTTTTGTTTCGAAGACAATCTCAAACCGCCCCGCCTCGTTTTCTTCCCCTGCACACCGCGTCACAGGCGTGCGCACATAGCCCGCAGACAAGGCGAGGCGCGCGCCAAGCTCCACGGCCGCCACCGTCTTCTCCAGCGAGCCATCCGGCATGGACAACAACACGTCCAGCGTCGGCAGCAGCTCCCCGTCGTTTTGCTCGTACAGCCCTTCTGTCGTAAACAGTTCGTGCAGCGAAAAAGTCCGGGAGCGGTTGTTGCCTGGAATGGTCGCCGTCTTTTCGGCGGTCAACGGAGCCGCCGGTTTTGGCGCAATCAAAATCGCGCGCTGATGGCCGAAGCCCGCCTGCTCTATTGCATCTTGCCTGTACTCCCCGGATACGAGCGCGCGTGCCGAAAGCAACGTCATTTGCGGCGATGTGCCTGTAATGACGAGAATCGACTCGTCTTCGCCCTCGCTCACATACAGAATGCCTGCCTCTTTTTCGCCGTTGTCCCGCAGCTTGTGCAGAGCGAGTAGCGCCGCTTTGCGTTCGCCCAAAACCGAAGCAAGCCATGCCTGCTCGTACCCTACGACGATCCGCAAAGTACGCGGCTTGTCCCCCTGTACCGGGAGAGCCTGTTCATCGAGCTGATCGAAAATGAACAAGTGCTCAAAAATCGGCAGCGGCAAGTCGGTCAGGTGCAAACCGATCCGACTGGCCAGCTCTGCCATCGCGGCAGATTCCCAGCTCGTGCGCTCGGACGGAACCGTGATTTTCGAGACGATTCCGTCAGGGGCGCTGCTCCCTTTGCTGGCCCGAAAAAAGCCGTTCGTACTCCACAGCTCGTCTATCCTCACCTTGCCTCACCCGTCTTTCTCATTTTGTTCCGAATTTCGGAACTACTATTTCATATTCAGTAAACAAATCATAAACCTGAATTTCGAAAGTACGACTCTTTGAAAACGTGAAAAGATCTCCGAATCTTTGGTAGAATGGTGTTTATCCGAACAACATAACCCAAAGAGAGGAGCACCTTTTAGATGAAGTCTACCACACCCGTCAGTAAAATCAAGACCGAATTTTCTCTACAGAACGCAACGAGTTTCGGAGGCGTCAAAATCTTTCTGGAATATCTGGAAAAAATCAAGCTGGCCGGAGCGATGCGCAACCTCTCCGGAGGCAAAGCACCCAACTCACTTTTCCCCATTCATCGGATTCTGCTTTATCTCATCATAGGCTGGATGCTCGGCTGCGAACGGATTTTCCATTTTCGCAAACTGCAGCATGACGTGCTGTTAAAACGTTTCCTGGGTGGGCGATGTCCGCATCATAGCCTGTTGTACAAAGAACTGGGAAGACTGGGTCGGTCGTATCCGCAATTGACGGCAGAACTGAAGGGATTGAATCAGGAAATCATCCGACCCTGCCTGCCGTTTGACATCATTCTCGATCTGGATTCCACGGTAGAGACGGTATACGGCGATCAGGACGGTGCAGCCAAAGGGACGAATCCGCACAAACCCGGACGCAAAAGCTACCATCCACTGCTGGCCTTTGAAGGGCAAACCCGGTTGAATCTGAATGCGGTCCTCCGGCCGGGCAATACGCACTCTTCCACCGACGCTGTCGACTTCCTTCAGCAGACGTTTGAACTTCTCGGCGAGCGCCAGGTGAAGTACGCCCGGTTCGACAAAGGCTTCGGCGGCGAGGATTTCTACAGCCTGTGGGAACGCAAGGACATCGGCTATGTCGGCAAGCTCAAATGGACGAAGCGACTCGCAAAAGAAGTCCGTGCTTGCCACTACTGGACGCGATACGTCGACGAGGATTGGATCATCGAAGGCATTACCTTGATCTACAAAGCGACGTCCTGGAAGAAGGCGCGCCGGGTGGCGATCATCCGCAAGGCACAAGTGTTCGATGACGACCAAGGACGATTCGTGTTCGACACCGACTGGCAATACGAAGCGATCGTGACCAATCTGGAATGGGAAGCGATTGATCTGTGGCGCTTCTACAACCAGCGCTGCTGCATGGAGAACTACATCAAGGAAGCCAAGAACGGATTCTCCATCGATCGCATCGCCACAAGCGATTTTACAGCCAATGAACTGGATTTACTGATCAAACTGCTCACCTATAATTTATTCGAGCGTTTCAAACGCGATTGCTGCGAACCGGTGTATCAAGGCTATACGATTGCCCGATTCCGTCTGGAGTTCTTCCATTGCGCGGCGACACTCGTACGGCACAGTCGATCTGTCGTGCTCAAGCTGTTGAAGGACTTCGCCGGTCGCTACGCTTGGAAACGAATCGAAGCGAAAGTAGCCTTGCTGGAATGACATTCTCCAAAATTTTACATGGAAAATGAAGTTGCTCCTTCAGTGGGGAGGGGGAAAGATTATCCACTCCTCACGAGATCCTCTCGTAAACAATGGGAAATTCCCTTACTTTTACATCTCAATATCCCATTGCTTCGGCACCTCGCCCTGATCTTATGGACTTTCGAAATTCAGGATAAATTCATAATGCTTAAAAATCAATAGATCATTTTCAAGTTTCAGAAAAGATAATCAGTTAGGAATGGCAGACACGCAGAAAAAAGCAAGCATCTGCTGCTTGCCTGTCCTGTTTGCGCCTGACTAGCCTAGCCGGCCACGCTCGCCGTTAATGAATATTTTTTTTCTTGAACCGCCCTCCCGATACGTCGTGAATATGGCCGATCGCGAGAAACGCGGATGCGTCGATCTCCTCCACGATTGATTTGAGCTTGGCTTCCTCCAGCCGGGTGATGACACAGAAAATGACTTTTTTGTCGTCCCCGGAGTAGCCGCCCTCTCCGCGCAAATACGTAATCCCCCGTCCCAGCCTGGCAGACAGCGCGTCCCCGATTTCGTTCGGATAGTCGCTAATAATCCAGACCGAGCGCGATTGTTCGAGGCCGACCATCGTCAAGTCGATCATTTTGTACGCGATATAGTAGGCAATCAGCGAGTACATCGCCCGGTCCCAGCCAAAGATGAAGCCCGCGCTGCCGAGGATGAAAATATTGAAAATCATTACGACTTCCCCGACGGAAAACGGACTTTTGCGCGTCAGCAAAATCGCGACGATCTCGGTGCCGTCCAACGACCCGCCTGCGCGAATCACCAGTCCGACGCCAATCCCGATAATGATGCCGCCAAAGACGGCAGACAGCAGCAAATCGTCGGTCAAGCTGGGAACGTGGTGCAAAAAATTCGTCCCGAGCGACATGACGGCTACCCCAAACAGCGTGGAGATCGCGAACGTTTTCCCGATCTGCTTGTAGCCGACCAACAAAAACGGCAAGTTGAACAGAAAGAGGAAAATCCCCAGCTTGATTCCGGTCAGGTGTGACATCATGATCGACAGACCTGTGACCCCGCCGTCGATGATCTTGTTCGGCACGAGAAAAATTTCCAGGCCGACGGCAACCATCAGCGCTCCGACGATAATCGCAAGCGCCCTTGTGACGATTCTTCGCTTTTTGGCCCGCTTATGGGTAATCGGACCCGTTTTTGCGGCTTCCATAAAAATCATCCTTACCCGTTTTTTCTTTTCTGCATTCAGCTTTCCCCGCTTGCTCCAAAAATAGCCAGCCTGCTTTCAGCGGCTAGTAAGTCCTGCGGCTGGCTGTATATACGCCCGCTTTCTGACATACGTGTTAGCGAAGGACCTTTTCGCGATCAAACCGTTAGAAGAAGAGGTGTGTTGGCATGGCTCCCTATCCCTCGCTCGGAAAAAGCCCGATCAATCAACTGTTTCTCGCGTACACAGGCTACAGCATCGGCACGGACGGCACTCCGCACTACCAGTTTTGGGAGTGCACCGACTTTTTGCCCTTGCTCTTCCATACCGATCCGGTGACCGGATTGGCGGACGGCGGCATGTTCACCGATTTTCTGTTTTTGGCTCTCGGGATTTTGAATCAGTCGGGGGAAGGCCGCTTTTTGGCGCGCAGCGACAAGGCTCCCGCTGGTTGGAACGAATGGTTGCGCTACATGGATGAGCTGTTCCTTGGCGACCGGAATCTCGACGCGCTCTGCCAGGCGGTGCGTTGCTCGCCGCTGTCGCGCACGAATGTGTGGGTGGCCCTGCCTTACCCGAATCCGCAGCAGTTTGGCGACGACGCCTACCGGATCGAGGCGGTCATCGAGTGGATGTGCCTGTTTCTTACGAGGTGGGCCAAAAAGCCGTGGGACGATTGCCTCTGCCTAAAAGGCTTCTACTGGCTACAGGAAAGTCTGTACTTCCAAGGGCCCAAGCACGACGACCGCCAAGTCATCCGGGCGGTCAACGACGCGATCCACGGCTGCACGCACGCCGGACGGATGCTTCGGAGCATCTGGATTCCGTATCAACAGGCGGCTGGCTGGAACGAGTGGGCACAGCTTGGCTTCGACCTCGCTTTTTTGCAACCGAACTACTACTTCAACCCGAAAAAAAGCGTGGATGCTTCCGCCGCCGCAAGCGAGGCAGCCGGAATGGGCGTCGAAATCGAGTTTGACCTCGGAGTCACCTACGATCGGGAAAAACGCGAGCGGCTGCTGGCGTACTTGCGGGCCGGAGCTTCCGGCGGGACAGACGGGCATGGCAATGCTTTCGGGCCTTTTCAATACGACGCGCCGCTCGCCTGGTACACGGGCGGCTGGTTTTTCGGCAAAAACGGGCGCAAGCAGGCGCTCGTCAGCTTGTACCAGTCAGGCGATCCGCTTTACGACGAGCTTTTCTCCTTTTTAAACGGAATCGCGCCGCCGTAACGATTCTTGCTTTTTCCATTCCCCGACTTTTGCGTTATAATGGAGGGATGACACTTCGTTCGGAGGACCAGAACACATGTTGCAAAGAGAGTTGACACGGGAACAGGCAGTAGCGGCTGGAGAGCAAGTCCTGCAAGGAATGGAGAGTGCGATCATCGAGCGTGGCTATTCGTACTTTTCCGATGGGGTTGTCTTTAATACACGCGTCGAAAACAACCGCATCCTGTGCAGCGATGTGCAAGGCACCCAGGTGTACCACGTCCAACTCGACCTGGAAGATGTGCAGGACAGCACCTGTACCTGTCCGTACACCCGTCTTTGCAAGCATATCGCCGCTACTTTTTTTCAAATGTACAGCGTCTTCGAAAACCCGCGCCACTTTTTATCCAAGGCGCAGCAACCGCGTCGGGTGAGCTTCACTCCCGCCATGCTCATCCCGAGCTATCGGCCAGTGGCAAGCGATTTGCACGGGAATGAGGCCGCCCCCGTTTCCTCCCCGCTGACCGCAGCCAGCTCCGTTTCCGACTGGTGGGCGTTTTTCGAAAGCTGGACGCGCAATTTGTTATCCGCGATGGAATCGTACCGCGCTTCCTCCGAAATGTTTTCCAGCTACCAAAACGTCCAGTCCGTCGCCGCGGGATGGCCACGGGAACGGGCCCAGTTGTTTCACATCCACGCCAATTTGTTTCACCTGCAAAAGCTGCAGCAATACGTCAAGAGCTACCGCCAGTCCAACTGGTATCCGGACTTGGCGCAGACGGCGGAACGGCTGCTCGAGCAGTTGGAGGGGGCCATCTACTTTGCCGATCGCCAGGCATTGTGGGCCGACCATCGCCCGGCGCTCGCTGAAACGGTGACGATCATCCAAAAATGGAAGGAAAACGACACGTCCTCCCTCTACTGGGTCTACGCCTATCGCATGATCTGGTGGTCGCTGCTCACCGACCCGGACTGGATCAAACAAGAGGTGGCGGAGCTGGAACAAGCCATGCAGACGCCGAATGCGCCCGCAGCCGAAAGCGAAAAATACCGCCTGCTGCGCGCCCACTTTTCAGTCATGGAAAACGAGGACGCGCTCGCCCTGCAAGTCTGGAAGCCGATTCGCCGCTTGCCTTTAAGTTTTTACTTGCCCTACATGAAAGCTTTCGCCCGCAATCAGGAGTGGCAGCGCTTTCTGTTTTGGACGGAGGCGCTGACCGAGTTGATCGGGTCGGCGGAGGCCGCACAATATCGCTTGGTCATCGCCATCTGGCAAGAAGCGATGAAGCAGGTCGGCCGCTCCGACGAGTGCGGAGCCATGCTGAAAAACTTCCTGCCGAGCAGCTATTCCGAGTACGCCCTGCATTTGTACGAGGAAAAGCAGTTCAAGCAATGGGTCGATTTGCAAATGTCCTATCAGGTGCCGCTTGCCGACATCTCGTCTGTGCACCTGAAAGAAATCGAGGACGCCGATCCGTCCTTGCTGTATCCGTACTATGTGCGCGAGATCAACCGCCTGATCCGCGAGCGCAACCGCCCCGCCTACAAAGAGGCGATCAAGCTGTTGAAAAAAGCGCGGGCCACTTACGCCAAGGCCGAGCAGGAGTCCGACTGGGAGCGCTTCGTGGACAAACTGTCCGCCAAGCACAACCGCCTGCGGGCATTTCAGGAGGAGCTAAGGAGAGGAAATCTGAACCTATGAACACTGTTACAACCATGGTGCTAACCGCAAAGCTTCTGGCAGACGGCCAGTTCCTTATTGCGGGAGCAGACCCAAGCGGGCAGGCGCTCGACCCGGATGAGCTCGCCGGAGCGCTTTTTGCCTGGGATGAAGCCTCCTACTACGGCACGTTCGTGGAAAAAAACGAGCAAGGCTTGCTGCTCGGCCCGACAGAGGCGCTGGCCTTTTTCGCCTCGCCGCCGTGGCTTTTGCACCGGGCTTATTCCGTCGACAAGCGTTTTCTGGAATACCAGGGCGTCGCCGTGTTCCTGCAAAAAACGCTGGCCGCAGGCGCCATCGTCCCAGACTTTGCCGCATGGAAGCAAGGACGATTCGGCTGGAGGGCGAAGCAGGCCCCGGCTTCGTTTGCGCCCTACGGCAACAGGTGGCTTTCGCATGTGTTGGAGGAAGCTGTCCACGCCTTTGGTGAGGTCGGCCGCGCCTGGGATCAGCTCACTGCCCAGTTTCCGGCGCTGCACGTCATGGGCGACAAGCTGTCCGTCCATTTGCAGGAGACGGAATGGCTGCAATCGATTGGCTGGCTGCCGGATGTGACGCCGTTTCGCACCTGTTTGCAAATTGTCGAGCCTGCGCACGCCGCCAGCGAATGGCTGCTCCAGGTTTATTTGCAGGATCGGGAAGAACCGGATCGGCTGTTTGTGATCGAGCCGCATCAGTTCGGCGCTCCAGACGCGCACACCGCGCGCATCCCTCTGGAATGGAAAGAGCACTGGCGGCGTTTTCAAAGCGACCTGGCCAAATGCCGCGACATTTTCCCTTGGCAAACGTCCGGCGCTGACGAACCGGACGGGCTGCGCACCCAGCTTACCAATGAGGAAGCGTGGCTTTTCCTGACGTCCTGCAGCCTGCAGCTCGTCCAGGCTGGCATTCACGTCTTTTTGCCGGCGTGGTGGGAGCAGGTGCGCAGAGTCAGACCGAAGCTCCGGGCGAAAGTCTCTTCCTCTGTCGGGGCGAGCAGACAGTCTTTTTTGGGCATTTCGCAGGTCATGGATTTCGAGTGGAAGCTCGCGCTCGGTCCTGTCGAGCTGAGCGAGGAAGAGTTTGCGCAGTTGATCCGCCAGAAACAGCGGCTGCTGAAAATCAGGGGGCATTGGGTGCAGCTCACGCCTGACCTGTTCGCCGAGCTGCAGGAAGCGCTGAAAAAAACGAACGCAAAAAACGGCATGACCTTGCGCGACGTGATGAGCATGCACCTGACCGCAAATGTCGAAGCCGAAGAACCAGCGGACGACGACGATCTCGCTGAACCTTACCCGCTGACGGTGGAAGTCCAGCTCAACGCGCATTTGCTGGAGCTGATGCACCGCCTGCAGGAAACGAAGCACATCCCGATTTTGCCGCAGCCGGACACGTTTTGCGGCACGCTGCGCAACTACCAGTTGGAAGGAAGCTCGTGGATGCTGTTTTTGCGCCAGTTCGGTCTGGGAGCGTGTCTCGCCGACGACATGGGCCTTGGGAAAACCGTGCAGTTTATCACCTACTTGCTGCATGTGAAGGCGACAAAAACCGCCCAGTCCCCTTCGCTGCTCATCTGTCCCACCTCCGTCATCGGCAACTGGCAAAAGGAGCTGCAGCGGTTCGCCCCTTCGCTCAACGTGTTCATTCATTACGGGAATACCCGTCCGAAAAAAGAAGATTTTGCTCCGGCCATCGAGGGGGTCGATTTGGTCATTACGTCCTATGCGCTGTCCCACCTCGACGAACAGGAGCTGTCCTCCATCACCTGGAATACGATCTGTCTGGACGAGGCGCAAAACATTAAAAACGCCTATACGAAGCAAGCGTCCGCCGTCCGTGACCTGAAGGCGTGGCACCGGATCGCGCTCACCGGAACGCCGATCGAAAACCGCCTGAGCGAGCTTTGGTCGATTTTTGACTTCCTCAATCCCGGCTACTTGGGCAGCCTCGGCGACTTTACCCAGCGTTTCGTCCTGCCGATCGAGCGCGACCGCGACCAGGCGCTGATCCAGACGGTGCAACGGCTCATTCAGCCGTTCCTGCTGCGCCGCACCAAGACGGACCCGGCGATTCAGCTCGACTTGCCGGAGAAAAACGAAAGCAAGGAATACGTGCCGTTGACCGCCGAGCAAGGCGCGCTCTACGAAACCGCGATCCAGGACATGTTCGCCCGGATGGAAAACGTCTCCGCCATGGAACGGCGCGGCCTCATCCTCACGACATTGACGCGGCTCAAGCAGCTTTGCGACCATCCCGCGTTGATCTTAAACGAGATCACTACGGCGGATGAAGCAAGCCGCTCGCACAAGCTGGAGCGACTGCTGGAACTGGTCGAGGAAATTCGGCAAAAAAAGGAGCGCTGCCTGATCTTTACGCAATACATTGAGATGGGCAACCTGCTCCAGCGCGTGCTGACGCGCGAAGGCTACGGCCCCGTTTACTTTTTGAACGGCGCCACCAAAAAAGAAAAACGGGACGAGATGATCGCCCGTTTTCAGGATGCCTCCCTCCCGGATGAGGAGCGCGGCGCCATTTTCATTCTGTCCCTGCGCGCAGGCGGCACAGGTTTGAACTTGACGGAAGCGAACCACGTCATTCACGTCGATCGCTGGTGGAACCCCGCCGTGGAAAACCAGGCAACCGACCGGGCGCACCGCATCGGTCAGCGGCGGAACGTGCAGGTGTACAAATTCATTTCGCTCGGCACCATCGAGGAACGGATTGACGAAATGATGGAGCGCAAACTCTCGCTCAGCCAACAGATCGTCGGCAGCGGGGAAGGCTGGATTACCGAGTTGTCGACGGCCGAGCTTCGCGAGCTGTTCGCCCTGCGCCACGACTGGAGCAATACGAAAGGATAGTGTCAGATGGAGCCTGTGAAGGAAACCAAGCCCTCTTCTCCCCCGGCTACAGAACACGAGAGCAAAGACTTGCCCGAAGCGTGGAAACGCTTTTTACAGGCAGTCCAAAGCCAGTTCTCCGCGCAAAAGCCGCCATCCGCCAAATAAACCACGCCAAAAAGTCCGATCCGCCTCGCCAGCCGATCGGACTTTTTTTTGTTGCTGTCGCCGCAGCGCGTCAAGCGGTATCCGTCGGCCTGTTCAGCGGCAAATACACTTCGACCTTCGTTCCCTGGTTGGGGGCGCTGGAAAAATGGATGTACCCGTCATGGTACTGAATAATTTTATAAGTAATCATTAGGCCAAGCCCCGTCCCTTTTTCCTTCGTGCTGTAAAAAGGCTCCCCGAGCCGCTTCAATCGCTCTTCGGACATGCCGCAGCCTTTGTCCACAATCTGGATCATGACCTGATCGTGCCCCGAGCGCAGCGCCCGGATGCGTATCGTCCCCCCGTCCGGCATGGACTCCACGGCATTGGAGAGCAAGTGGATGAACACTTGCCTGATCTGGCTTTGATCGCACCACAGCCACGTCTCTTCGACATCGTCGATCTCGAGCACCATCTGATGTGCCGGCGCTTCCTCCTGCGCGACCTGCGTGACGCTGCGCAGCAGTTGCGCCAGATTTTGCGACTCAAACTGGTGGGACCTTTGCTGGGTCAAAAAGACAAATTCGCGCAAAATGCTTTCGAGCTGGTGAAACTCGGCGAGCATGATATCAAAGTATTCGCTTTTCCACTGGTCGCGCCGCAGCAACTGCACGAAGCCTTTGATCGAGGTCACCGGGTTTCGGATTTCATGTGCGACTCCTGCTGCGAGCTGCCCGACGACGTCGATCTTGTCCATTTTGCGCAAAAATTCCTCTGCCTGCACCTGCGCCGTACTGTTGCGGATGATGAAGACGATCTGCTCCACCTCGGCCTGCTCGTTTTGCACAGGCGTTCCTTTTGTTTCCAAAATCAGCTTGCTGCCATTGCGGTGCTGGCAGGAAAAGGTAACCGCCCTGGGAAGCTTCCACTCCATAATTTCCTGAAACGTCTGCCAGACGCGTTTGAGCTGTTCGCTCGGCAAAATGGTTTGCAGATGCTGATGCAAAAACACCTCCGGGGATACCTCCAAGACGGTGTGAACGGACGGCGACACGTATGTAACATATCCATGGCAATCAATGACCACGATCATATCCGAAATGTTTTCCGCAATCAGCCTGTATTTCGCTTCGCTTACCCGCTGGGCTTCCTCCGCTTTTTTCAGTTCCGTGATGTCGACACAGGAAGCGATCACTTCCTTCACCCGCCCATCCCGGAAGATCGGGCGCATGACAGCCAGGTAGCAAACGCCGTTGACGACGCCCTCATAGGTGACGTTTTCTTCGCCGCCCCAGGCCCGCTCGTAATGCTCTGTCTTGCGCAGCGCTTCCTTGCGGGGCAAGATGTCGCACAACTCGTTCCCTACGACCTGCTCCGGCGTCAAGCCGATCCGGTAGATCAACTCCCCCGCGCAAAACGTATGGATAAACCGCTCGTCCTGCTTGCGAAATGTAAACGTCATTCCTTGCTGATTGCGCAGCACCTCGCGCAAACAGTTGTGGTTCTCGCCCGCTCCCTGCTTTGCGCGCGCTGGCGCATCGGCAAACGCCTTGCCCTGTGAGCTCATCTTCGCGACAAGCCCCTCTGCCAGCAGCGGCTCGCAAAAGTAATTTCCTTGGGCAAGGTCGCACAGAAGCTCCCCCAACAACTCTGCTTGCTCGCGACTCTCGACTCCTGCAGCCGTCGCCTGCAGGCCCATTGTCTGCGCGATCGCCAATGCGGTTTTGAGCGCAGCCTCTTGCGCAGCGTCGGTCAGCGCTTGCTGGATCAAGGTTGAATCGAGCTTGAGCTTGTCTACAGGAACACGCGATAAATACGGGATCGAAACCGGATCTTTTCCGAACTCGTCCAGACTCACCTGCACACCGAGCTGCTTGAGCTGGGCGAGGACGCCAATCGTACGCTCCATATCGCCCCCGGCCAATTCCGTTATTTCCAGATCCAAATAGCGCGGCGGCAACTGGCTTTCCCGCAAAATCGTCTGGATCGTATCCCCGAATCCGACAGACTCGAAAGCATGCGCGGACAGGTTGACCGATACGACCAGCGGCCCGAAGCCGATGTCGATCCATTCCTTGCATTGCGTGCACGCGGCTCGCAGGACCCATTCCTCCAACAAATGAATCACGCCGCTTTTTTTGGCAAGCAGCAGCAATGTCTGTTGCGGCAAAAGTCCCCACTTTTCATGATGCCAGCGAACCAGGGCCTCGACCCCCGTCATCCCTGTTGTTCGCAAATCGAAAAAAGGCTGGTAATAGAGTGTGAGCTGCTGGTTCACAATGGCTTGAAACAGATCTTCATCGGTCTGATTCAGCTCATCCTGGTCGATTGTTTGAATACGAACCACGTCCCTCATAAAGTTTGTCATCAAACGGGACAGCGACAGCAAGTCCCACAATTCCGAACTATTCTGACACTTCCTCTCTTTCTACTTTATAGGAAGAATGCGCCCCCTGTCCAGAGAAGGAAAAAGCACACCCCCCTCTCCTGGCTGGAGGGGGGTGAACTCATGCCTGCAGCGCCGCCTGGCGACGGGCTGCGCGCTCGTCTTCCTTCAGCCGTGGACAGGTGTAGCAGTACTGTCCATCCCCGGTTTGATAGTACAGGCAGCATTGATTTTTCAGGCGCACCTGCTTGTTCGGGTCGCGCATGTCCTCCACCCAGCGCACTTTGACCGCGAACGGATTTTTGGGCAGCCCGAAGCACTCCCCGTCCAGTTCGTCGCAAAGCGCCGCGTAATCGTCGCGCAGCCGTTGGCGGATCGCCTCTTCCCGGGCCTCCTGGACGAAAGTATCGAGATAATAGTTAAATCTCGTCGGCAGTTGGCCCCAAATCATTTTCAGCGGATTGCCAGTCGCATCAGCCAGCACCTGGAACAACGGCCGGAGCGTATGTCCGTAAAACTGCCGATACTGCTCGGCGCGCCAGGCAGAACGCGCTGTGCTTGTGCTCGGACCCTCCGCCTTGTGCCACTCGTCCACGACGAAAGAGAACTGGACGTAGCCATCCTCGTCGTACAGCTCAATCGTCAACTGGTCGAGCGGTATGCGAATCGCTACGTTCCATACAGACAGCGCGTACTGCAAGCCGAGCGCGAGCCCAGACAGCCAACTGGCCGCATAAGTGCCGACAGGCTTTTGGTCATGTGCCTTGATAAGCGGCGCGTACGTCTGCACCAACTGTTCCGCATGTCTGGCTTTTAGCAGATCGCTTGCCTTGATCGAGAGCAGCGCGTCTGTTCGGTGCGTAGTCGTCAGGTGAAACTGTTCCGCCAAAAACGGTTCATTCCATGTTTGCAAGACTCTCTCCCCCGTTTTTTGATTGAAAAGCTCGCTTCCAAAACGCCTCCGCCAGCACAAGGACGGGCGCTAGCTGGAAAAAGCGTTTTGCGGCTGCTCCAGATACGAGCCGAACTGCGCCTGATACAGCCGGCTGTAGATGCCATCCTGTGCCAGCAATTGCTCATGGTTCCCCTGTTCGGTAATGCCCTGCTCTGTCACGACGACGATGCGATCCGCGTTTTTGATCGTCGCCAGCCTGTGCGCGATCACCAGCGTGGTGCGCCCTTGCGACAGCTCCGCGAGCGACTGCTGAATCGCCGCTTCCGTCTCCGTATCGAGAGCGGACGTCGCTTCGTCCAAAATCAGGATCGGCGGGTTTTTCAAAAACATCCGGGCAATCGCGAGCCGCTGCTTTTGTCCGCCAGACAGCTTCACCCCGCGCTCCCCGATAGTCGTATCAAGCCCTGTCGGCTGCGCACGGATAAAGTCTTCCAGCTTGGCCCGGCGCGCCGCTTGCCAAATCTCTTCTTCTGTTGCGTGCTGCTTGCCATAAGAGATATTTTCCCGAATGGTGCCGGAGAACAAAAACACGTCCTGCTGCACGATCCCGATCTGGCTGCGCAGCGAAGCCAGCGTCATGTTGCGAATATCCAGTCCGTCAATCGTGATGCTGCCTCCGTCAATCTCGTAAAACCGCGGCAGCAGGCTGCACAGCGTCGTTTTCCCCGCGCCGGACGGACCGACAAAGGCAATCGTCTCTCCCGCGCGTATGCGCAAATCAATGTTTTGCAAAACGCGCGAGCCTTGCTCGTACCCGAACGAGACGCCTTTGTACTCGATATCGCCCTTCAGCGCCTCTACCTTGACCGCATCCGGAGCGTCTGCGATGTCTGGCGCCGTATCCATAATTTCTATGTAGCGCTTGAAGCCGGCAATGCCTTTCGGATAACTTTCGATAATCGCGTTGATCTTTTCCAGCGGACGGAAAAAGACGTTCGTCAACAGCAGGAAGGCGACGAACTCCCCGTAGGTGAGAGAGCCTTCGATGACAAACCAACTGCCGCAGATCAGCACGAACAAAATAACGAGCCGCATCAGAATATAGCTGACCGAGGCGTTCTGGGCCATGATTTTGTAGGACAACAGCTTGGTCAGACGAAAACGCTGGTTGTTTTCCGCAAAGCGCTTGTTTTCAAAGCTCTCGTTGGCAAACGCCTGTACGACGCGCATGCCGCCGACATTGTCCTCGACGCGCGCATTGAAATCCGCCATGTCTTCGTACGTAGTTCATTCCCGCATTGATGGCATAAAGCGCAAGCAGCCCAAGACAGGCCCAGACAATCAGCTCCCAGTCTTTGCTCGGCAGAAGCTGATCGACTACCATGTTTACCGCGAGCGGAAATCCCAGCTCCAGAACAGCCACGAAGATCGCACAGGTGAAATCGAGTACGAACAATCCACGATAAGGCCGGTAGTAAGAAAAAAATCTGCGAAGCATCGCAGCAGCACCTCCTTTTTCTTTGACAAGCTACATGACACAGCTCCTCACGCTTTTTTTGAAAATCATTTTCATTATAGCTGGATTGGTTGGCAAGATCGATCATCATTTTGCAAAAGAACGCGTCCCTTGCAGTTTGCAGCACGGCTCGTCCCGCTTGCGGCTGCAAAAGGCCACCCCTTTCTGTTTGGACAGATCACGGCCTCTTTTGCCAATATACTTTCGGTCCGCAAAGGGGCACGGCGAATCGCCATAGACTGGACAATCGCCTCCTGTGAAAAAAAACTGGCGATCCTCATCTTCATGGCACAGCTTCCGCATTTCGTCGGAGCTTCGGGGACCATGTACGCGATGCTGGCGGGCACGCTTGCACTCCACCAGCTATTATGAGGGAAACAGGTGAAAACGTGTACGCGATTTCCGGGCAACTGTTTTTCGGTACGATGACGCACTTTGTCGAGCAATTCGATGTTCCAAACGATCTCGGCCAGATTGTCATTGATTTTTCCCGCTCGCATGTCTGGGATATGTCAGCCGTAACCGCCATCTCCAAAGTAGTCGCCAAATACCGCGATGCCGATAAATTCGTGCTCATCACGGGATTGAATGAAGAAAGCAAACAGCTTGTAGATCGGCTTGGAATCACGGTTCCTGCCGGGCATTGACAGACAGCAACTCCCCCTTTTCGCTCCGTCAAAAGGGGTTTTTGTATGCGCCAGACGCGTTGCTTGTGCCCGTTTCGTTTTTTCCTTATTTCATTTTTGCAATAGTACGATCACATTTCTTTATTGGTCAGCGCCAAAAACCAGTGCTAGAATAATCAATATCAAATTTCCGGCTTTTCTACTGCAAAGGTTGTGAACAGAAAGATGGAGTTTTCATGGAAGCGTAATTTGTTTGTGTTATGGGTCGGCGTCTTCTTCTGCAGCACAGCCTACTCGATCTCCATACCATTCTTGCCCATCTTCCTCCATACATCTTTGGGTGTTCACGAGCATTTGGAAGCCTGGTCTGGTATCTCGTTTGGCATTACCTTTTTGGCAAGCGCCCTGATCTCGCCGTACTGGGGTTCGCTCGCCGACAAATACGGGCGAAAACCGATGTTGATCCGATCCGGTTTTAGCCTGGCTTTGTTGTACTTCCTGACTTACTTCATTACAGATCCTTACCTTTTCCTGGTGCTGCGCGTGTTTCAGGGGCTGCTCGCCGGCTACGTGCCTGCCGCGATCGCGCTGGTAGCGACGAATACACCGGAAAAAAACGTCGGGTACGCTCTCGGGGTGATGGCAACCTCTGGAGCCACGGGCGGGATTGTCGGGCCGCTCGTCGGCGGGGTAGTCAGTCACCTCTGGGGAAACGCAGAGGCTTTTCTTTTCTCCGGCTGTGTCGTGCTCGTAGCGGCGCTGATCGCGACCTTCCTCGTCAAAGAGACCAACATGAACCGCTCCGGCAGCCGCTCCAACGTGCGGGAAGACTTGCGGGCTGCCATCGCCAACCGCTCGCTCATGACGATTCTCGGCCTCAGCCTGATGGTCACGATCTCCGTCATGCTCTTGGAACCGCTGTTGACCGTCTACGTGTTGCAGCTCGGGGCCTCGCAGCAGGAAGCCTCGCTCAGCGCCGGGATCATTTTCGCTGCCGTCGGTATTGCCACCGTGATCGCCGCTCCGCAATGGGGAAAACTCGGCGGCAAGGTCGGCTACACGAAAATTTTGTTCATCGGCTTGCTCGGCGGCGCCTTCGGCAACCTGCTGCAATTTTTCTTCACCAACCTGTACGGCTTCGGGGTTTTGCGCTTCGCCTACGGCCTGTTTTTCGCGGCGGTTTACCCTTCGATTAACGCGATGATCGTCAAAGTGACCGAACCCGAGTTTCGCGGCAGAGCCTTCAGCCTGAACCAGTCCGCCAACCAGCTCGCGACGATGCTCGGCCCTGTGCTCGGCGGCGTGCTCGGTGGCGCCATCCCGATCCGCTACGTGTTCATTATCAACGGAATCGCCCTGCTCGCTACCGCCATCCTGATTCGCTCGAAAAAACCGGGCCTGGCCGGGAAGCAAGCCCAACAGCAGTCTTCCGATCCGCAACTGGCTGCGAAATAACGCAGCGCACGCCCAAAAACAAAACTCCCTTTCGCTTCGTCAGACAACGCTTGCCTGGCGGTGGCAAAAGGGAGTTTCTCGTATGGACGATGCCGCTTTTTTCCTGCTTTACTTTTGCTGCAGCGCTACTTTTAACCCGAGCAAAATGTAGACAGACCCGATCATTTTGCCGCTCCAACGACCGATCCAGGAGATGCGTCTGACGAGATGCCCCAGCGGCCGCACAGAGAGGGCGATCAGCGACGTGTAGAAGAAGCCGAGAATGGAAAAAATCAGGCCCAACACAACAAACTGCATCACGGACGCTCCCCGCTCCGGGTGGACGAACTGCGGCAAAAACGCCAGAAAGAACAAAGCCGTCTTCGGATTCAGCACTTCCGCGATGATCGCTTGCACATACGCCTTCCCCGGCGGCAGCGGCGATACTTTTGGCAACTCGGGGTCTGTCGGTTTCTCCAGCAGCGCCCTTATCCCCAGGTAGATGAGATAGGCGGCCCCGGCGAATTTGACGAGCTGGAACGCCCAGGCGGATGTCATCAAGATCGCCGACAAGCCGACAGCGGCAAAAATCGTATGGATGAAGTCGCCTGTCGCGATTCCAAGCCCCGCCATGATTCCCGCACGTCTGCCGCCCTGAACGGTGCGTGTCGCCGTCAGTAGCACGGCAGGGCCGGGAATTAAAAACAGGCCGATCACGACAGCCAAAAACGTGCTCAACGTCGCCAGATCAAACATGTTCTCCTCTCCTTCTTCTCTTGTTTGTCTATGGATGCTCCCATTATAGCGCGCCCTGGCATTCGTGGCGACAAGATCATGTCCGGGCCTCGTCCCCGCCCGGAAAGCGCACCGTGACCGTCGTTCCTTTGCCCAGGCTGCTTTCCAGCGCGATCTGTCCGCCGTGCGCCTCCACGATGCCTTTGGCAATCGTCAGCCCGAGGCCAGCCCCTCCGCGCTCTCTCGCCCGCGAGCGGTCCCCCCGGTAAAAACGCGCAAAAACGTGCGGCAAATCGTCCGGGGCGATGCCTGCGCCGTTGTCGCGCACCTGCAGCTTAACATGTCCGCCCGCTTTTTCGATCGTCACACAGATCGTTCCGTCGGGCGGCGTATGCTTGCACGCGTTTGCCAGCAAGTTTGCCACGACTTGCGCGATTCTTTGCCGATCGCCTGTCATCCAGGCGTCTTTTGGTCCTTCCAACTGAAAGCGAATCTGGTTGCGCGCAAAAGCGACGTGCATCGCTTCGCTGACTTCCTCGGCGACATCCCGCAAATTCACCTGCTCGCGCCGCATCGGCAGGGCGCCTGCCTCGACCTGAATCACCTGATCGAGATCGTTCACGAGCCGGATCAGGCGGAGAACTTCGGCGCGCGTGCTCTCCAAATGCTTAGGCGTCGCCTCCCAGATGCCGTCGATCATCCCTTCTGTCTGGGCCAGCAAGGTGTTGAGCGGCGTACGCAGTTCGTGCGCAATATCTGCGGTCAGCCGTTTGCGCAACTCCTCCTGTTCGTGCAGGCTCGTCACCAGGTTGTTAAAGGCGACGACCAGCGCGGCAATTTCGTCTTGCCGTTCCGGTACAGGCACGCGCACTTGCAGATCGCCCTGCGCGACCTTTTGCGCCGCCGCACTCACCTGCACGACAGGCCGAACCATCGTGCGGGCCAGCGGAATGCACAGCACGACGACGATCACAAGCAAAACCGCCATCGTCCACAGCGCGGTATTTTTATGCGCCCATTGAAAATGGCCTTCCAAAGCCATGTACGCATTTTCGTCATCGTGGCTGATGACAAGCTGCCCGATTTTTCGACCGCCGTCATAAAGCGGAATCGTTTCGGTTGCGCGCTCGGCATGTTCGGCGTGCGTGGCGTGCTCGCCCTCCCGTCCAGCGCCCGGCGCTTGCCCCCATTCGCCCAGCTTTTCCCCCCGCGCGTCGTGCAGCGCAATGTGCAGGCCGAGCACAGACGAGACGGCCTCCAGTTGCAAAAAAGCGGATTGGTCCCACGCCTGGCTGGCGCGGTAGGAGGCGAGCGCCACCTGGGAAATTTCTTCGTTGTGCTGGCTTTTCACCTCGTTTGCGTACATCATGAAATGCTCGTCCATTTCCTTGACCGCAAGCCATGTCGTAATCAGTACGGCACCGACGCCCATCGCCATAAAGGCGAGCGCCAGCTTCATCCATATGCGCTTCATCGCAAACCTCATTTCCTCACCGGGACGTCAAACCGATAGCCCAGTCCGTACACCGTCTTGATGTAGACAGGCTGCTTCGGATCGTCCTCGATTTTTTGCCGCAAATTTTTGACATGCGTATCAATCGTGCGGTCGTAGCCTTCGAAGTCGTAGCCGAGAACTTCGCGCACCAGCTCGTCTCTGCTCCACGTCCGGCCGGGATGGCGGGCCAGCGTCGTGAGCAGCCGGTATTCGTTCGGGGTGACGTCGAGCGCTACCTTGTTTTTGAGAATTTTTTTGTCGCGAATCGAAATCGTGAGCTGGCCTGCCTCGAACTCGTCGCAGAGCGCCGAATAGTCGCCGGAGCGCCGCATGACGGCCCGCACGCGCGCCACCAGCTCGCGCGGACTGAACGGCTTCATCAAGTAATCATCCGCCCCGATTTCCAGCCCATAAATCCGGTCAGCCTCCTGACTCTTGGCGGTGAGCATCAGAATCGGGACGCGGGAATGCTTGCGGATGCGCTGGCAAACTTCTTCACCGCTGACGTCCGGGAGCATCAAATCGAGAATAATGCAGTCGACGGCCGCCGAGCTGGCTATCTGGATAGCCTCCCCGCCTGTCATCGCCGTCAGCACGTGATAGCCGTCTTTTTGCAGATAGGAAGATAAAATCTCCAAAATTTTGTGTTCATCGTCTACCAGCAAAATCGTAGACATGTCCTGGCCTCCTTTTGCCCCTTATTCCGACTGGCTGGCCTGTCCCTTCCCGCGCTTCCAGAACAGCAGGAAAACAAGCGCGCCTGCTGCAAGCGCGATCACCAGCCTGAGCTTGTTTTCGCCAAAGTAGACGAGATCGTGCCCGACGAATGTCTCAAACACCATCGAAGGAATTTTGCCCACGAGTGTCGCGAGAAGAAAATCGGCGAACGTCATGTTCGTCATCGCCGCCCCGAGATTGATTACCCCCGAAGGGAGCAGCGGATTGAGCCGCAGCAAGACGACGGCGAGCCCTTTTCGCACCCGGGTCGCCCCGTTAATCGCCGCTACCCATTGGAACGACGCCAGCTTTTTGCGCCGATCGGCTTTTCGAATGACATAGCGGTACAAGAAAAAAGCGATGCCCGCACCGAGCACCTCCCCTGTGAGGGAAAGGAAAAAACCTCCGTACAAGCCAAATACAACGGCATTGGCCGCAGACAAAAAAATGGACGGCAGGACGCCTGCCACGCTGATGGCGATATTCAACAAGATGCTGCCGATTACTCCCAGCATTCCCCACGAGCGAATCCATTCTGCCAAGCCTTCTATATTCGTCAATCCATCCATGTTCGCTTGCGGACTCCCCTCTGTTGCCTGTTCCTTTAAGCCTATACGAAAATTGTGAAGAAATCATGGAAAAAAACAAACAATCGCTCCCGTTCTCTGGAAGCGACTGTTTGCGGAAGGCGGCAATAGCGCCTTATTTCTGCTCGATGGCCACGTAAATATCGACTTGCGCCTGATTCGGGTCGGCGCAGCGCACGCCGTCGTAGCGCTCAAAATCCGAGACGAACGTCCGCTTGACGCCTGACTCCTGCGCCCACGCCCAGATGCGCGCCCACGCCTCCTGAATGATCTCGACCATCGGGCCGACTCTGGTTGTAAAGACCGCATATGTAGCTGCCGGGATCGTTTTCACGGTCAGCTCGGCAGACAGCTCGCCCCCCGCTTCCACCTCAACGCCAACGAGCAACGAGTACGCTCCCTGTTCATCGCTTGCGTAATCCGAGTAGACGCCATAGACGACTCCCGGCTCTTTTTGCCCGGGCGTACGCGCCGGATACCCTTGCTCGTAATAGCGGTGCCACAAAGGCCCGATTTTCCCGTTTGCTCCGCATTCAGCCTCGTTCGTGGTCCGAATTTGCAGACCAGCTACACGCATTTCCCCCAGTTGGACGATCGTCGGATTCATCTGTTTGCACGCTCCTGTTCAAAGAATGGATTACATGCCTAGTATAGCTATCCTACCTTGACACCTGTCTGTCAACGTTTCTGGTCTGTCTCGTAGCATGCCAACATTTTTTTCGCCGTATCCGCGATCCGCTGGCGGATGAAATCCGGCGCCAGCACCTGCACGCTGTCGCCGTAGCTGAGCAGCATGCCTGTCAGCCACTCATCGTCTGCCATCGTCGTGCGGACAGTCATCTCGCCGTTTGGCGCGGTTTCAATCGTTTGCGGATCAAACATGTCTCGTACCCGGACGTGGACACGCGGTGCGCAGCGATACTTCAAAGCGGTCGGCCAGCTCGCGAGCGCTCATCCGGCGTTTGTTCAACAGCATCATGACAATCGCCAGGAATCGTTCTACTTTCAACTCTCGTTCCACCTTTTGGCGGCTCCGCTACCGGCGCTTTCTTACGTGAGCATTTTGCAGAAATCTGAGCCCTTGAGACACAAGGATTTCTAGGGATAAAAAAGGGACTTCACCCCAATTTGG